>NZ_LQXW01000002.1:0-204050 GCF_001586765.1 Pseudomonas sp. ABFPK
GCCAGCGTTCAATCTGAGCCATGATCAAACTCTTCAGTTCAATACTGCTTGGGTTTTTAAGAAACCCTAAACTTGGCTCAGCAATCTCAAATGACTATGTGATTTCTCGCATGGCCACTTGTGATGCTGATAATCTTTGTGACTATCAGTCCGTACTCACAAGCACCCACACGAATTGCTTGATTCGATTTGTTAAAGAGCGTTTGGTTAAGAGCGTTTCGTCTCAACCGAGGCGCGCATTCTACGCTTTCCTCATTTGCTGTCAAGCGTTTATTTTGAAGTTTTTTACAACCGGTTTCTTTCGAAACCTTTCAACTTCAACAACTTACCGCTTGCCTCGAAGCGTTCAACGCTGCGAGGAGGCGAATAATACGCGCTTTGAGATCAGAGTCAACACCTTGATCTGAAAAAACTTTCTGCCAGCGTTTTACCTTCGTCGGCAACTAATGAAAGCGCCGCGAATCTGTAGAGAAACACCACCCAACGGAGCGTAGCGGCCATGAGCGATGCGCAAAGCGAGAAAACCCCAGGCCTGTCGGCGGACGAGGAGCAGGAAGTAAGCCTTAACCAACCGCCCCGCGCGGCAGTGCTTCACGAGATCATTCGTTACCAGGGCGACCAGGAACTGGAACGAACACTCGCCGCACTGTGGTGGTCGGCACTGGCCGCAGGCTTGTCCATGGGGCTGTCGCTTATGGCCATGGGGCTGTTCTACGCACGCCTGCCGGAGGGGGACAGTGCCCAGGTTATCGCCAGCATCGGCTATAGCGCAGGCTTCCTTGCAGTGATACTGGCGCGTCAGCAGTTGTTCACCGAAAACACCCTGACCGCCGTGTTGCCGGTAATGACTGCCCCCACCCTGGCCAACTTCGGGCGCCTGCTGCGCCTTTGGAGCGTGGTACTGCTTGGCAACCTCGCCGGCACCTTGCTGGTGGCCTGGGTAATGCTGGAGCTGCCGATCTTCGACAGCAAGACCGACGTGGCTTTCCTGGAGGTTGGCCGCAAGGTCATGAAGAACGATGTCAGCCAGATGTTCGCCAAAGGCATCGTATCGGGGTGGATGATCGCCACAATGGTCTGGATGATCCCGTCGATGGAACATGCCAAGATCTGGATCATCCTGATGATCACCTATCTGATGGCCCTGGGCGATTTCACCCATATAGTGGTCGGCTCGGTCGAGGTGTCATATCTGGTCTGGGCCGGCGATGAAACCTGGAGCAGTTTCTGGCTGGAGTTCGCCCTGCCGACACTGGCGGGCAACATCATCGGCGGCAGTTTCATCTTCGGATTGATCAGCCATGCACAGGTGCGCAGCGACAGCGGCAAACCGCCCTCGCGGCTACTGAAAGAGAACCGGCCACCCTCAGCGCGCCGCAACAACGGCAACGAATGAACTTCAGCGTGCCGCTACCACGCGCTCCTTCGGCTGGCCCCGCTGACGCAAGGGCCGTGGCTGCCACCAGTTCTGCCCGGCGTGCGGAGAGTCAAGGCTGACCCGCTCCCCCATCTGCGGGGTGCTCAGGCGCACCTGTGCCTGGTTGGCCAGCGCCAGGATGCGTTCGAACGGTTCCTGCCAACCATGGATGGACAGGTCGAAAGTGCCGTTGTGAATCGGTAACAGCCAACGCCCGCGTAAATCCAGATGGGCCTGCAGGCTCTGCTCCGGCTGCATGTGCACATCGGGCCAAGCGACGATGTAGGCCCCAGTCTCGATCAAGGTCAGGTCGAACGGCCCGAAACGCTCGCCAATCTGCTTGAACCCATCGAAGTAGCCGGTATCGCCACTGAAGAATACCCGCACATCCTCGTCGACGATCACCCACGACGTCCACAAGGTCCGGTTGCTGTCCAGCAGCCCACGCCCGGAAAAGTGCTGAGCCGGGGTGGCGACAAAGCGTACGCCCTCGACCTCGCTTTCCTGCCACCAGTCCAGCTGCCGCACCTTCGCCGGTGCCACGCCCCAGGTAATCAGCAGGTTGCCTACGCCCAGCGGGACCAGGAACACACTTGTTCGCGGTGCAAGTTGGCGAATCGCCTGTTCGTCCAGATGATCGAAGTGATCGTGGGACAGTACCACCGCAGCCAATGGCGGCAATTGGTCCAGTGCCAAGGGTGGCGCATGGAAACGCAGCGGGCCGGCCCACTGCACTGGCGAGGCGCGCTCGGCGAATACCGGGTCGGTAATAAAGAAGCGCCCACGCAGCTTGAGCAATACCGTGGAATGGCCCAGGCGCCACAGGCTGCGGTCGGGCGCATCGAGCACCTGCTGGCGGGTCATGGGCTGAAGACTGACCGGTGTGGCCGGCCGGGTTTGCGGCGGTTTGCGCAGGAACAGATACTTGAGCCCGATGCGCAACTTCTTCAATACGCCATCCTGTGGCAACGACGCCTGGTTGTGAAAACGCCCTTCCCGCTGTGGCGCCGGCTCGCCGGCGGAGTTGACCAAAGGGACCATCAGCAACACTCCGAGCAACAGGAAAGCCTTCATGCTACCCCACAGTGATCGGATCAACCATGAATTGGCTTGTAAGGTCATTTTTCGTCGATGAAACACTGTTCAACAATATTCATGCGAGTTATGCGATAAACGGTGCTTCAGCAGAAGAACGATGATCAAGATGGATAAACGCAGCGGCAAAGGACTTTCATTCGCCAAACGCATCTACCTGCCGCGGGTCATCGGCCTGGGAATCGGCCTGTTCAGTGTCATGGCCGCCATGGCGCCGCTGTCACCGCCCACCTGGGCATGGCTGCTGGTACTGTTCAATGGCCTTTTGTGGCCACATGTGGCCTACCTGTGGGCAGCCCGTTCGGCCACCCCCTACCAGGCAGAACAGCGCAACCTGGTTCTGGACTCCTTGATGGGTGGGTTCTGGACCGCCGCCATGCATTTCAATCCATTGCCCAGTGTGACCGTGCTTTCGATGATGACCATGAACAACGTCGCCGCCGGCGGCAAACGCATGGTCGTTCGCGGGATGCTGGCCCAGTTGGGCGGCATGCTCGTCGCCATATTGTTGCTGGGCCCTGGCCTGCAACTGAACGCCACGCCCCTGCAGGTCTATGCCTGCCTGCCGATGCTGACGCTCTACCCACTGGCGCTGGGCTGGGTCTGCTACCAGCTGGCGATCAAGCTGGCCGACCACAAGCGCCGACTGAGTACACTGAGCCTCACCGACAGCCTGACCGGCCTGCTCAACCACGGTGCCTGGAAAGACCTGCTGCTGCTGAAGTTCCAGGCCTGCCAGCAGCAAAAGGGGCACGCGGTGATTGCCCTGATCGACATCGACCACTTCAAGACCATCAACGACACGTTCGGTCACGTTGTCGGCGACTGTGTGCTGCGCCAACTCGGCGCCGAGCTGCGGCACAGCCTGCGCGAAGGCGACCAGGCCGGGCGCTACGGCGGTGACGAATTCTGCGTGATCTTGCCGGATACCAGCGAAGCCGAAGCGTGCCTGGCCATGGAGCGCCTGCGCGAGCGGGTCGCCAGCTACCGCAACCCGCAGTTGCCGCACCTGCGCATCAGCCTGAGCATCGGCCTTTCGGCATTCGAGGCCGACCTGGAGTCACCCGAGCACTGGCTCGAGCAGGCGGACAAAGCGCTGTATACCGCCAAGCATGCCGGGCGCGACCAGATCAATTTTGCCCGCAGCGACGCTGCAACGCTCAGGCTGGCCTATCCTGATTGAACCTCCTTCCTGACTAACTGGCGGGAGGCTGTCTGAAGGAGCCGCTCGCGCATGGCCAGGACCGCCAACCTTCCAACCGCCAGCCCCACCCCGCGCTTCCAGGTGCGTCGCTTGATTGCCGGCTTCAGCGCAGTTTTCGGCCTGGCTTGCCTGGTCATCGTCGGCGCCCTGTTCAATATCGCGGGTACTCTTGACCATCAGGAGCGCCAGCGCAGCGCCTCGCAGGCATCCAAGGCGCTGGAGCAACGGTTGCTCGCATCGCGCCAATTCCTGTCCAGCTACGCCGTATGGGATGCTGCCTTCGAACACCTGGCGGGGCAGGCCGACTGGAAATGGGCCTACGAAGAAAAGAACGTGGGCGAGTCGCTGTACAGCGCCAGCGGCTATGAGGGAGTGTTCGTGGTGGAGGACGCACGCACCACCTACGCCTTGTTCAGAGGCCAGCCTACCCAGGCGGCGGCCAATACCTATATCGATGCAGCGCTGCAGCCAATCATCGACCAGGCCCGGGCAGCGGCCATCCCCCGTGAACAGATCACCCGTTTCGTCCTGTTCAACGGTTGGCCGGCCGTGCTCAGTGCTGCGGCGGTGCGCCCGGACCGGGATGTCACCGAGAGCGAGGTCAGCCAGGCGCCGGTAATGCTGTTTGTCGACCAGCTCACCGAGGACAAGCTGGCGCAACTGAGCAGCGGTGCCGGCCTGACCGGCATGCACGTGGAGAAAAATGATGTGGGCGAGCACGGCCACCTGCGCATCGACCTCGGCGATACCGGCTACCACCTGTCCTGGAGCAGCCCGCTGCCAGGGCACCAGTTGCTGCGTGCTGTGTTGCCCCCGCTGTCGGGAGCCTTGCTGATACTTGGCCTGGTCATGCTCTACCTGTTCCGTCATGCCTTGCGCAGTTCGCGCGCGATCGACCTCACGCTCGCCCATCTTCAGCAGAGCAACCAGGCCCTGGAGGCCAGCGAACAGCGTTTTCGCGCGGTGGCTGAGTCGGCATCCGACTGGATCTGGGAAACCGATCGGCAGCAACGCCTCACCTATCTGTCACAACGTTTTGTCAACGTTACCGGTTACCCTGTGGGCGACTGGCTCGGCCACCCGCTCAATCAGTTGCTGGCCTGCGATACCACGCCGCTCTCGCCGTGGCTGGATGCCCTGGCCGCGGCCGACCCGCAACAGCTGGCCAACCTGCGCTGCACCTACCGCGACCAGAATGGCCAGAACCGCTACTGCCGCATTTCGGCCCGCGCCATCTGGTACGACGACAAGCCCGTCGGTTTTCGTGGCACCGCCAGTGACATCACCGACGAAGTCGATGCCCATGCACGCATCCAGCACCTGTCGCTGCACGACCCGCTGACCGGCCTGGCCAACCGCAACAAGCTAGCCCGCCACCTGGAACAGGCGCTGTTACGTGGGAGCGACTCGCCACCACTGACCTTGCTGCTGCTGGACCTGGACAACTTCAAGCCGATCAACGACTCTCTCGGCCATGCCGCCGGTGACGCGGTGCTGCAGGAGGTAGCGAACCGCCTGCGCGACACTACCCGCGACGGCGACCTGGTCGCGCGTTTGGGCGGCGACGAGTTCCTCCTGGTGCTCAGCGGCATGGACAACCGCAGCGAGATCGACCGTTTCTGTGCGCGCCTGATCAGCCTGCTGCAGCAACCGATCGCCTTCGATAGCCAGACCCTCCATGTTGGCGCCAGCATCGGAGTCGCCCAGACCCGTACCCAGGGCTTCGATGCCGGCGAGCTGATCCGCTGCGCCGATATCGCCCTGTACCAGGCCAAGGCCGACGGCAAGAGCACCTGGCGCTATTTCGCTGCCGAAATGAACCAGCAGATCCAGTACCGCCGCCAACTGGAGAACGACATGCGGCGAGCCCTGCGCAACCAGGAATTCGAGCTGCACTACCAGCCGCGCTACCGCCTCAGCGACCTGCGCATCGTCGCAGTCGAGGCCTTGCTGCGCTGGCAGCATCCGCAGGAAGGGTTGCTGGGGCCGGACACCTTCATTCCCTTGGCCGAACAGAGTGACATCATTGTCGCGCTGGGCCGCTGGGTGTTGCGCGAAGCCTGCCGCACTGCCCATGACTGGCCCGCCGATGTTCTGGTCTCTGTGAACCTGTCACCTGCGCAGTTCCAGCGCAGCGATGTGGTGGCGGATGTACGCGAGATCCTGCTGGAAACCGCTTTCCCCGCACAGCGCCTGGAGCTGGAAATTACCGAGAACGTGATGCTCAATGACATCGAAGGCGCGCTGGGCACCATGCTGTCGCTCAAGGAGCTGGGCGTTCGCCTGAACATGGACGACTTCGGCACCGGCTACTCGTCGCTGGGCTACTTGCGCACCTACCCGTTCGACAGCATTAAGATCGACAAACGCTTCATCGGCGGGCTGAACAACACCGCTGGCAGCGACCGCGCGGTGGTCCAGGCCATCATCAACCTGGGTGAAGCGATGGGGCTGACGGTGACGGCCGAAGGAGTGGAAAGCGAGCAGCAGCTCAGGGCACTGCAGAAGGACCGTTGCCATGAAGTGCAAGGCTATTACCTGAGCAGGCCTCTGAACAGTGCGGGGCTCGAGGCGTTGTTGCAGCAGGCATCCCAGCGCTCGGCGCCCTACCTGTAGCGCGTGGAGGTAACTGTCTAGTGCAGGTTTGATACTTGCACACCCCCTGTGGGAGCGGGTTCACCCGCGAAGAATGCAACGCGGTATATGGCACCGGCTTCGCCGGTGTTCGCGGGTGAACCCGCTCCCACAGTGATGGTGCAGGTTTTCGGTATTCGAGCGAGGCAGTTACTCCGCTATTACAGAGCGGAGTCCCGCTGCAAGCTGCGCTCAGCCACGATTTCCGGCAGGTCGCGCCGGCGCAGGTAGGTGCGCAGCGGTTCACCGATGTTCAAACGGTCATCCACATGCTGCTCCAGCAACAGCGCCAGCCGTTCGCGGCAAAGAGCCATGCGCTGCCCTTGCTCGGGCCGCCAGACAAACTCGCTGCAGGGCGTGATGCTGGCATCGGCCACGTCCATGCCGAAAGAGTCTTCGGAAAAACGCACGATATGCACGCCGCGCTTGCCATGAAAACCGACGAAGCCCTTGAGCTGGTCGGCAGCGTTGCAGATGTCCTGTGAAGTGATGGCCATGACGTAACCTCGCAATGAAATCGGAAGATACGCACGCCAGGCGGGAAAGGGTTGCCTCTGCCGGGCAACTCGTGACTGGCAGCCTAACGCAAGCCATCACACAGGCGCCACGGTTTTCATCGATCAGCAACCACCGTCAACCTGTGAATGCAGCACCTCGCCCAACCATTGCATGAAGGCCTGCACCCGGCGTGGCACGTGCCGTTGCCGGGCATAAAGCAGTGATACGGGCATGGCCGGCGCCTGCCAGCCTTCCAGTACCGAAACCAGCTCACCGCGCTGCAGGTGCTCGGCCACGCCCACCGCCGGCACCTGAATCAGCCCCAGCCCGGCCAGGCAGGCCGCCGAGTAGGCCTCGGCATTGTTCACTGTGACCACGCCGGCCATGGCCTGGAAATGCAGTTCACCGTCCTGCAGAAATTCGAAACCGGCACTACGCCCCCCCAGAGTGCGCACGTAATGCACCAAGTGATGCTCGGCCAGGTCCTGCAGCGTGCGCGGCACGCCGTAGCGTGCAAGGTAGGCAGGGCTGGCACAGTTGCGCATGCTTAGTTGGCCGACCGGGCGCGCCACCACATCCAGGTCATGCAGGGCACCAATGCGCATGACGCAATCGAAGCCTTCACGCAGCAGGTCGACCTGGCGGTCGGTACAACTGAGCTCCACCTCCAGGCGCGGGAAGCGCTGCAAAAACTGCGGCAACGCCGGGATGATGACCCGCCGGGCCATCATTGTCGGCAGATCGACGCGCAGGCGCCCGGCCAGCTCGGCATCGTCGGCGCGGAACAAGCCCTCGATTTCGTCCATGCCCGACAGCAGGTCCTTGCTGCGCTCGTACAGCAAGACGCCATCCTGGGTCGCCTGTACCCGGCGGGTGGTGCGGTTGAACAGCTGCGTACCCAGTAAACGCTCGAGCGCCCTGACCTGCTCCGACACAGTCGAACGGGGCAGCCCCAAGCTCTCTGCAGCCAGGGTGAAACTGCTGACCTCGCAGACCCGAACAAAGGTGCGCAACAACTCCAGCTTGTTCAATTCAGCCCTCGTCTATCCGGTTTTACCGAACAGTATTTCCATATTCGCTGGATTTAACAGCACCACACCGACCAATAACCTGTGCTCATCAGCCCACCATGAGGTTTTCACCATGACCCGCAAGATTGCCCTGATCACTGGCGCCAGCCGCGGCCTGGGCCGCAACACCGCAGAACACCTGGCCGCACGCGGCATCGATGTCATCGGCACTTACCACAGCAAGGCGGAGGAAGCCCATGCCGTCGCCGCCCGGCTGGAGCAGGCCGGGGTCAAGGCCATCATGCTGCAACTGGACGTCAGCGACAGCGCCAGCTTTGCCGGTTTCGCCGAATGCCTCGGCGCAACCCTGCAGCAACACTTCGGCCGCGAGCGCTTCGACTTTCTGGTGAACAATGCCGGGATCGGATTGAACGTGCCATACACCGAAACCAGCGAGGCACAGTTCGACCAGTTGCTGAACATCCAGCTGAAAGGTCCGTTCTTCCTTACCCAGCGCCTGCTGCCGTTGCTGGTCGACAATGGCCGCATCGTCAACATTTCCACCGGCCTGGCGCGCTTTGCGCTACCGGGGTATGCCGCCTATGCCGCGATGAAGGGGGCGATGGAGGTGTTGACCCGCTATCAGGCCAAGGAACTGGGAGCACGTGGGATTCGTGTGAACATTCTGGCGCCGGGGGCGATCGAGACCGATTTTGGCGGCGGCGTGGTACGGGATAACCGACAGGTTAATGAATACATTGCCGGCAACACGGCGCTGGGGCGGGTGGGCTTGCCGGATGATATCGGGGCAGCGATTGCGCTGTTGCTGGAAGATGGCAACGGCTGGATCAACGGGCAACGGCTAGAGGTTTCGGGCGGGATGTTCCTCTGAAATCGAGGATCTGGGGCTGCTGAGCAGCCCCTTGGCCCTCACGGCCGGTTTTGCTCCTCGTGCACCTGCACACTGGCCGTCATTCCCGCACTCAGGGTCACCCCCTCCGGCACCTGGTCCAGGCGAATCCTCACCGGTATCCGCTGCGCCAGGCGTACCCAGTTGAAGGTCGGCTCAACCTCCGGCAGCAACTGGCTGTCCGGGTTGCTGTTGCGGTCGGTGATACCACGGCTGATGCTTTCCACATGCCCTTGCATCGGTTCGCCCGCGCCCATCAGCCAGACCTTCACCGCATCCCCCACACGAATGCGTGGCAGCTTGGTTTCCTCGAAATAGGCCTGGATATAGAAGGTTGAATCGTCCACTAGGGCCATCACCGCCTCCCCGGTATTCACATAGTTGCCCTCGGCCAGGCGCAAGTTGGTGATATGCCCGCTGCGCGGCGCCCGCACTTCACTGCGCGCCAGGTTGATTTTGGCGACCTGCAATTGTGCCTCGGCTTCATGCAGCTCACCGCGGGCGATGGCCGCATTGATCTGGGCGTTTTCCCGCAATTCGGCACTGATCGCCTCCGGCCCAAGTGCGGTACGCCGGGCCGCTTCACGTTCGCGCAGGCGCAGCTGCTGGCTGCGGGTTTCGGTCACTGCGCTGGCTTGGTCGAAAGCCGCCTGGAAGCGTTCGCGGTCGATGCTCATCAGCAGGTCGCCGGCCTTGACCTGCTGATTGTCACGGGCCTTCAGCTCGCGCACCCAGCCAGACACATCGGGGGCGATCACCACCACATCGGCGCGCACACGGGCATCGCGGGTCCAGGGGGTGAGCATGTAGTACTGCCACAGCTGATAGCCGGCGAAGACGGCAAGGGCCACCACACACAAGGTGACCAGGGTACGTACGGCCACACGCATCGAAACACTCCTTTATAAAGCTCCCAGCAGTCGCACTACCAGGAACAACACACAAACGAACAACGCCGCATCGAACAGCGCTTCATGCCAGATCCAGCGCCCCAACGGCGTGGCCTGCACCACCAGACGCAACACGCCGGTAAGCACCAGCGCCATCAACACATAAACCAGGAAAGGGCTGAACAGCACGCCGCCCAATTCCCACTCACGCAACCCCATGGGATTCCTCCTGCCAACGGCACCACTTGCCCCAGCTTTTTTGCAGTTGCAGCACCGCCCCTTCGGCCAACCGCAGCGGATCGCTGGAGGGTAGACGGCGCAAGGCGCCAATGAACTGTTCGCTTGCGGCATCCAGGCTCTGTCCACGCCCTGGCGCCGGCCCTTTGGCCAGCACTGCCTCCACCTGCTGCAGGTATTCACGCTCGGCCCGTCCCAACGGGGCCTGGGCGACCGCCAGGCACATGCGCAAATGCACCAGTTCGTCGCCGATATCCAGGCCGTGCAGGCCGTCGTCCCAGCGCTTGCGTTCGCTCTCGGGCAGGTCGCCGGCATGCCGCGCCAGTTGCATCAGGCGGTCGGCCATACGCCCGCCAAACCAGCTGTCGGCCCCGCGCAGGTCGCGCCGGGTCAGGCGCACCAAGTCATTCTGGGTCGCCGCCCGCAGGCGCTGGCCCAGCCAGGCCGGGTGGCGAAACACCAACAAGCGGAAGGCCATCACCGCTGCCGACACACCCACCAGCATGGCCAAGGCACTGTTGAGCATGGTGGCCACGCCGAACTGCATGGCGTTGAGCGGCGACACCAGCACAATGAAATGCAGGCAATAAGAAGTAGCCGTGGCCCCGGTCCTCGGGTGAGCCATGCCCAGCGCACCAAGAAACAGCGGTACCCCCATACCCAGGCAGAGCATGGCGAAGCTGCTCCATTGCGGCAGCAGAATTTGCCCGACCAGAAACGCCGCCGGTATTGCTAGGAGGATCCCGCGCAAAAAACTCAGGCCGATCTGCGCGCCATTCTCGCGGCTGGCGAACAGGCTGCAGACCACACAGGTCAGCACCAGGCCACCCGGTGCCGAAGGCCAGGCGGTGGCCAGCCAGAAACCACTCATCACCAGAAACGCCAGCGCACTGCGTGAGCCGAACAGCAAGGCCAGCGACCAGTCGCGGTGCGCAGCCAGGCCCTGAGACACATCCTTGGGCGCCCTGCCCGCCTCCACATCCTCCAACGCCTGGCTGGCAGCCATGGCGTAATCCAGCAGCAGTGCCATGCGTGCCAGGCAAAAGTGCTCCGCCGGGCTGATCTGATCATCGTGGGCAGCATCCCAGATGCGCTGGCGTAGAAGCAAAAGGCTCGGCTGATCGGGCTTGCCCAACAGTGCGCGCACCTCCTCCAGCCAGGGCGCCAGGCGTTCGGCCTCGCTCTCATCAAGTTGCCGCCACTGGCGGCGCACCGAACGGGAAATGCGCAGCAGCACCATCAGTTTCTGGCTCAGGCCGCGAATGGCACGAGCGCGCTGGCGCCCGCGGTTGCCTTCGAACCAGGCGTGTTCGCGTTGGCTGTCGATGGCAACGATACGCCCCAGGCTTTCCAGCAGGCCTTTGCGCGCCTCGTCTTCACCGCCCAGCATGGCACTGGCGGCCTGCAGGCCGTTTTGCCAGGCCTGACGTGCCTGCCCGCCCAGTTGCTGCTCTACCCGCATGGGCCAGAGCAAGGCGCTGCTGGCGGTGGCACAGAAGATACCCAGGCAGATCTCGGTACAGCGCGCCACGGCCTGGTCGAACACCTGCAGTGGGTGATCGATGGCCGGCAGGGCAATGATCGCCGCCGTGTAGCCTGCCAACACGAAGGCATAGGCCCAGGCGCTGCGCAACTGTGTGGAGGCGGCGGTACACAGGGCCAGCCACAGGGCCAAGGTGAGCAGGAACAGACCGGGGGTCTGGGCAAACAGACCGATGAACAGCACCGACATAAACGTGCCGACCAGGGTGCCGGCCAGCCGCGCCAGGCCCTTCTGCACTACCATGCCTGACAACGGCTGGGCGACGATGAAAGCGGTCATCAGGGCCCAGGACGGTTGCTCCAGGCCCCAGCGCATCGCCAGCCACAGGGCCAGGCCGCCACCGAGCAGGGTCTTGGTGGCGAACTTGAGGGCGAGGCTGCTGGGAGCGAACAGGGCCTGGAAGGTGATGGGCACGAGACGGACCTTGAGGGGATGGTCTTGTAGAAAGATAGACAATGGTGGGAAGGATAAAGCGGAAACGATTAATTAGCTAGCTAATCATCTTTACAGGAGGTGCAGATCGTCCTGTCCCGGCCCTTTCGCAGCACAAGGCTGCTCCTACAGATACTGTGTAGGAGCAGCCTTGTGCTGCGAAAGGGCCGGGACAGGCAACACAAAAATTGCAGGCAAAAAAATGGGCGACCGAAGTCGCCCTAAATGCCTTGCGTGCTCGTGTACCCGGAAGGTCAGCGCGGTTTGCGCTTGTTCGAGTCCTTCCAGATGAAAATGCCCAGACCGGCAAAGAAGACGACCATCAACCCGACCGTTACCACTCCGGCGATAACCACGTTGTCGAAGAACATGCTGGCCTCCCCATTCGTTTGCCGTTGTCCGATGGGTGCAAGTTAACCAATGTGGGGGCGGGGAAAATTGATCGGTGTCAATGGTGCCCGGGGCCGGGCACGCGAGGCGGGTGCAGGGTTGACCTGCGTCAAGTTTCAGCGCTTCTTCGGCTTGCCCTTGGGCTTCTTTTTCTTGGCACTGTTCAACGGCAGGGCCTGCTCGAACGCATTGCGCATTTCGTTCAGGCGCTTTTCCTTGAGGTCGTGGACGCGCTTGGCGCGTTCGGCATCGAAATCGATGAGGTTGTCTTGGCTCATGGGTGGGCTCGACGATCAACTGAGACTTGCATGATGAAGCCAGGCGCTGGCGCTGACCAGCCCCGCGTCAGACTTCGATGTCCACCAGCAGCCCCTGGCGTACATGCTCGCCCATCAACGGCGCCACCGGCACGGTATTGTCGGCGTTGACCTCGTCACCCGGCATTGCACTGTAGCGTTCGTCGTCGCCCTTCTGCCGACGTTGCTGCTGGCGGCGCTGCTCGTCGCGCAGCAGCAGCGCCTGCTCCTGCGGGTCACGCTGCTGCTTGAGGTCGATGGCACTTTCACCGGATGCAGGCTGGGTCGGCACCACCGGCTTGATGTCGGGTGTCGGCTTGACCGGGTCCTGTTGCGAGGTCACCGGGGCGGCACTGAGCGGAATGATCGGTGGCAGCATGGACGTTCTCCTATGCCCCCTGTATCGGCAGGCGCGGGTTTACCTTGATGGCATGCACAACACTTATTCGGCTTCGTCGTCAGGGTTATCGTCGCTAGGTGGGCTGGCCTCGCTCCAGGGCCGCTTGTACACCTGCTGCCAGACCGCGTCCATGTGCTCGCGCAGCACCTGCGGCGCGGATTTTAGCGAGGCGCTGTCCTCACGCTCACCGCCGATCGGCTCTTCACCTGCCGGGGTGATCAGCGACTGGCCGGTGATGCTGTAGCTGGCCTGCCCTTCGCGCATCTCGATGGCGATGTCGTGCGGGTCGATGCCACCGCCACAGAATGCGTGGCTGGCAACCGTCACCTCGGCGATGCCGTCCTTGTTCAGGTCGCCGACATCGCTGACGTCGTTATAGAAGTCCACATCCAGGTCCAGGCCCGGGCAGGTGGTTTCCTGTTCGATCTGCCAGCGCGCCTTGAACGCGTCATTTTCGGCCTTGCGCCCGTACAGCGTGGCCTTGAGTACCACCTTGTCAACTTCCTGCTCGCTTTCCGGGTCGCTGGCCTGGCCATCGCTGCGGCTCAACACCAGCAGGCCTTCACCGTCGCGGTCACGAAAGTGCACGCTCTTGATCGGCGTCTGTACGCCCAGCACCTCGAGCTGTTCGATCGGGATGGCGGGCAAGGTCTCGAAGTTTTTCTGCTCGCAGGCGGCCAGCAGCAACAGGCTGCCCACGGCCATCGAAGCGCTGATCCAGCGGTGCTTGGCAGACATGTTGATCCGGAGCCCTCGTCGGCAGCACGGTGGGGGACGATGAAGCGGCTAGACTGTTGCTACCTATCGCACTTCGGCACCTTTCGATGCGCTCGGCACTTTGGTCTGACCGGCCGATCCGTTAACATAACCGGCTTTTTCATCGCGGGAGTTCAGGCAGTATGGCGCAGCAGTATCAACCGGGGCAACGCTGGATCAGCGACAGCGAAGCCGAGCTCGGCCTGGGTACCATCCTGGCGCAGGATGGCCGCCTGTTGACCGTGCTCTACCCGGCCACTGGCGACACCCGCCAGTATTCCCTGCGCAATGCGCCGCTGACCCGCGTGCGCTTCTCGCCAGGTGACCAGATCACCCACTTCGAAGGCTGGAAGCTGACCGTGCGCGAGGTCGAGGACATCGACGGGCTGATGGTCTACCACGGCCTGGACGGGCAGAACCAGCCGCGCACCCTGCCGGAAACCCAGTTGTCGAACTTCATCCAGTTCCGCCTGGCCAGCGACCGCCTGTTCGCCGGGCAGATCGACCCGCTGTCGTGGTTCAGCCTGCGCTACAACACCCTGCAGCACACCAGCAAGCAGATGCAGTCGGCGCTGTGGGGCCTGGGCGGCTGCCGTGCCCAACCCATCGCCCACCAGTTGCACATCGCCCGCGAAGTCGCCGACCGCAGCGCGCCGCGCGTCTTGCTGGCCGACGAAGTGGGCCTGGGCAAAACCATCGAAGCCGGCCTGGTGATCCACCGCCAGCTGCTGTCTGGCCGCGCCAGCCGCGTACTGATCCTGGTACCGGAAAACCTCCAGCACCAGTGGCTGGTGGAAATGCGCCGCCGCTTCAACCTGCAGGTGGCCTTGTTCGACGCTGAGCGTTTCATCGAAAGCGATGCCAGCAACCCGTTCGAGGATGCCCAGCTGGCGCTGGTGGCCCTGGAGTGGCTGGTAGAAGACGAAAAGGCCCAGGACGCGCTGTTCGCCGCTGGCTGGGACCTGATGGTGGTGGACGAAGCCCACCACCTGGTCTGGCACGAAGACCAGGTCAGCGCCGAATACGGCCTGGTCGAACAGCTGGCCCAGGTGATCCCGGGCGTGCTGCTGCTCACCGCCACCCCCGAGCAGCTCGGCCAGGACAGTCACTTCGCCCGCCTGCGCCTGCTCGACCCCAACCGTTTCCACGACCTGGCCGCCTTCCGCGCCGAGAGTGAGCACTATCGCCCGGTGGCCGAAGCCGTACAGGAACTGCTCGACGAAGGCCGCCTGTCGCCCAAGGCCCACGCCACCATCCAGGGCTTCCTGGGTGCCGAAGGCGAAGCCTTGCTGGCTGCGGTCAGCGACGGCGATACCCAGGCCAGCGCGCGCCTGATCCGTGAGCTGCTCGACCGCCACGGCACCGGCCGCGTGCTGTTCCGTAACACCCGCGCGGCGATCCAGGGCTTCCCTGAGCGCCAGCTGCACCCTTACCCACTGGCGACGCCCGAGCAGTACCGCGACCTGCCAGCTGGCGAACATGCCGAGCTGTACCCGGAAGTCGCCTTCCAGGCCCAGGGCGAGGTGGCCGATGACGAGCGCTGGTGGCGTTTCGACCCGCGCGTCGACTGGCTGATCGACACCCTGAAGATGCTAAAGCGTACCAAGGTGCTGGTGATCTGCGCCCATGCCGAAACCGCGATGGACCTGGAGGACGCCCTGCGCGTGCGCTCCGGCATCCCGGCCTCGGTGTTCCATGAGGGCATGAGCATCCTCGAACGCGACCGCGCCGCCGCCTACTTCGCTGACGAAGAGTTCGGCGCGCAGGTGCTGATCTGCTCCGAGATCGGCAGTGAAGGCCGCAACTTCCAGTTTGCCCACCATCTGGTGATGTTCGACCTGCCGGCGCACCCCGACCTGCTCGAACAGCGCATCGGCCGCCTCGACCGTATCGGCCAGAAGCACACCATCCAGTTGCATATCCCGTACCTGCAGGACAGCCCGCAAGAGCGCCTGTTCCAGTGGTACCACGAAGGCCTCAACGCCTTCCTCAACACCTGCCCTACCGGCAACGCCCTGCAGCACCAGTTCGGCCCGCGCCTGCTGCCACTGCTTGAAGGTGGCGAAAGCAAGGCCTGGGAAGCCCTGGTGGCCGACGCCCGCAGCGAACGCGAACGCCTGGAAGCCGAACTGCATACCGGCCGTGACCGTCTGCTGGAGCTCAACTCCGGCGGTGCCGGCGAAGGCCAGGCGCTGGTCGAGGACATTCTCGAACAGGACGACCAGTTCGCCCTGCCGATCTACATGGAAACCCTGTTCGACGCCTTCGGCATCGACAGCGAAGACCATTCCGAGAACGCCCTGATCCTCAAGCCGAGCGAAAAGATGCTCGACGCCAGCTTCCCGCTGGGTGACGACGAAGGCGTTACCATCACCTACGACCGTGGCCAGGCGCTGTCGCGCGAGGACATGCAGTTCCTCACCTGGGAACACCCGATGGTACAAGGCGGCATGGACCTGGTGCTGTCCGGCTCGATGGGCAACACCGCTGTGGCGCTGATCAAGAACAAGGCGCTCAAACCTGGGACCGTGCTGCTTGAACTGCTGTTCGTCAGCGAGGTGGTGGCACCGCGCAGCCTGCAACTGGGGCGTTACCTGCCACCGGCGGCATTGCGCTGCCTGCTAGATGCCAACGGCAACGACCTGGCGTCCCGCGTGGCCTTCGAAACCCTCAACGACCAGCTGGAAAGCGTGCCACGCGCCAGCGCCAACAAGTTCGTCCAGGCCCAGCGTGACGTGCTGGCCCAGCGCATCGGCAGCGGCGAGGCCAAGGTCATGCCGGCCCACGTCGAGCGCGTGGCCGAGGCCCAGCGCCGCCTTACAGCGGAGGCCGACGAAGAACTGGCCCGTCTGGTCGCCCTGCAAGCGGTCAACCCGAGCGTGCGCGACAGCGAGATCGAAGCGCTGCGCAAGCAGCGTGAAGAGGGCCTGGCGATGCTGGAAAAGGCCGCCTTGCGCCTGGAAGCCATTCGCGTGCTGGTGGCTGGCTAGTCTTTCCCCGCACCCGTGTAGGAGCGGCCTTGTGTCGCGATGGGCTGCGCAGCAGCCCCAGAATTTTTGCGGTAGTGCAGAAATCTGGGGCTGCTGCGCAGCCCATCGCGACACAAGGCCGCTCCTACAAAATGCGAGCCGATATTCTTGGCGGCGATTGATTCCATAACCAAATCGTAGGAATCAATGTGCCATTAGTCAGGAAGGCTTAAACACCTCTTCCTATACTGCCTCTGGACAGTCTGCACAGGGTTTAGCGCAGACGAGTGAAAACTCGATCATGAGGCATTCCATGGAATGGCTTGGGCTGCAACTGTTCGCCGACCTGCCGGCAACCGGGCGCATCGTCATCGATTGCCGGCATGAACCGTTCCTGGTTCTGCTTGCCTACCTCGTCGCCTGTGCGGCCTGCTTCGCCACGCTGGACATGGCCGAGCGACAATCCCACAGCGAAGACCCCACCGCCCACCGACAATGGAACATGCTTGGTGCCTGCTGCCTGGCAGGTGGTATCTGGGCCATGCATTTCATCAGCATGCTGGCCTTCCAGGCGCCAGTGGAAGTGCACTACGACGCGTCCCTGACCATTCTTTCGCTGCTCATCGCACTGGCCGTCGCCTGGCTGGCCATGCACAGCCTCGACCGCAGCCAGATGCGCGCAATCCATTACCTGCAAAGTGCAGTACTGATCGGCCTGGGCATCATCCTGATGCACTTCGTAGGCATGGCCGCCCTGGAAACCGGTGCCCGCCAGTACTACCAGACCGGCCTGCTGCTGGCCTCTGCCACCATTGCCCTGCTCACCAGCCTGACCGCGCTATACCTGGCCCGCTACTTCCGGCAGGGCAGCGGTACCTTGCACCAGGCCATGAAGTACGGCGCCAGCCTGCTGATGGCTGGTGGTATCGTTGCCACCCACTTCACCGCGATGTCGGCCATGACCCTGGTCATCCCGGCCGACACCGCCCTGCGCCTGCCGTCTGGCGACAACAGCCTGCAACTGGCGCTGGGCATCGGCTTCATCACCATGCTGATCAGTGCTGCCAGCATCAGTACCGCACTGGCCGACAAGAAGCTGCAAAGCAAGGAGCACGACCTGCGCCGGGTCAGCGTGCTGCTCAGCCAACTGGACCAGGCCCGCGCTTCGCTGCAGCAGGCCGCGCACTACGACGCCCTGACCAACCTGGTCAACCGCCGCGGTTTCAACCAGGTGTTCGCCGAACGCCTGGCCGAGCACCAGGCCACGGAAAGCCACCTGGCGGTGATGTTCCTCGACATCGACCATTTCAAGCGCATAAACGACAGCCTCGGTCACGACGCCGGCGACGAGCTGCTCAAAGTGATCGCCGGACACATCAAGGCCGCCACCCGAAACCGCGACCTGGTCGCACGCCTGGGCGGCGACGAGTTCTGCGTGGTCACCAGCCTCACCAACCGCGACGAAGCCCGCCACCTGGCCCAGCGCATCATGCAGAGGATGAAAGAGCCCATAAACCTGGGCGGCCGGCGCATGGTCATGACCACCAGCATCGGCATCAGCATCTTCCCCGACGACGGCACCACCGCCGAAGAGCTGCTCAAGCATGCAGACCTTGCCCTGTACCAGTCCAAGGGTAACGGGCGCAACAGCCTGAACTTCTTCAACGACAGCCTGAAGACCCAGGCCTCGATTGCTCTGCAACTGGAAGAGGAACTGCGGGTGGCGCTGCTCGAGGAGCATGGGCTATGCGTGCACTACCAGCCGATCTTCGACCTGCGCAGCAGGCAAGTGGCCAAACTGGAGGCCCTGGTGCGCTGGCAACACCCGCAACACGGCCTGCTCGGGCCCGATCGTTTTGTCGCCATCGCAGAGGCCAACGGGCTGATCATCGACCTCGATCTGTGGGTGCTGCGCCACGCCTGCGCCGACCTGGCCTATCTGCAGCGCCACGGTCATGGAAACCTCAAGGTCACGGTCAATTGTTCGGCCGTCACCCTCAGCCACGACGAACTGCCCAACGAAGTGGAAAAGGCGCTGTTCCACGCCGGGCTCGCACCCCGACAGCTGGAACTGGAAGTGACCGAGAACGCCTTGATGGGTGACATCCAGCGCACGGTAAACCTGCTTACGCGCATACGCGCCCTGGGCGTGGCGCTGTCGATCGATGACTTCGGCACCGGCTACTCGTCGCTGGCCTACCTCAAGCGCCTGCCGCTGGACGTGCTTAAGGTCGACCGCAGCTTCCTGCAGGATGTGCCGGGCAGCCAGAAGGATCGCGAAATTGTCCAGGCGATCATCGTCATGGCGCATACCCTGCATCTGCAGGTGGTCAGCGAGGGCGTGGAAACCGCCGAACAGCTGGCGTTTCTCCAAGCCCACGGCTGCGACTACCTGCAGGGCTACCTGCTGGCCCCCCCGGAGCCGCTGGCCGAACTACGCTCGCTACTGGAGCGGGTTCGGCACAAGGGCGGCGTGTTCAGCCCTTGCTGCGATACAGCTCAACCAGAGTCGCCGGATCCTTTTGCAGGTACCCCTGGCTTGCGTGCAGGCGCATCAATTGTGCGGCAAGGCCACTGAGCGGCGTCGCCGAGCCTTGCTCGCGGGAGAATTTGACCGCGCCATCGAGGTCCTTGAGCAGCGTGCGCACATGCCACTTGATCGGCTCGAAGCGGCTCTCGGCCATTTGCGGAGCGAGGATCTGCAACGGTCTGGAGTCGGCAAAACCGCCCGCCAGCGCTTCGGCGATCAGCGTCGCGTCGACACCGGACTGTTCAGCCAAGGCAACCACTTCGGCGATTACCAGAGCATTGCAGGCCACGATCATCTGGTTGCAGGCCTTGGTCACCTGGCCTGCGCCCACCGCGCCCATATGCGTCACGCGCTGGCCAAGTACCTGCAGTACCGGGCGCGCACGCTCCAGGTCTGCTGCCTCGCCACCGACCATGATCGCCAGGGTGCCGGCTTCGGCCCCGGGGGTGCCCCCGGACACTGGCGCGTCCAGCCAGGCCATGCCGCACAGCGCTGCCAGTTCGGCGGCCATTTCACGAGTGGCGGTTGGCTCCAGGCTGGAAAAATCGACCAGTAACTGGCCGCTGCGTCCGCCCTGGGCAATGCCTTGCTCGCCGAACACCACCTCGCGGACCACGGCCGTGTCGGCCAGGCACAGCAGCACCATGTCGCTGTCGCGGCACAGTTCGGCAGGGCTGCTGGCCAGGCGCGCGCCAGCCGCGACCAGTGCAGCGCACTTGTCCGGGCTGCGGTTCCATACCGTCAGCGGGTAACCCGCTGCCAGCAGGCGCCGACACATGGGCAGGCCCATCAGCCCGATGCCGGCGAATCCAAGCGAAGGTAGTTTTGAGTTCATCAATGACTCCGGACAAATTCGATATCGATCCGGGCCGCTTTGCGGCCTTCGCGGGCGCGCCCTCTCCCACAGCACCAGCGCTGGTCTGAAGAGCAACATCTGACCTGTGGGAGCGGGCATGCCCGCGAAGGGCTGCAAGGCAGCCCCCATTACGCATCCCGTAAACTGTTACCGCCACGCCGAATTGTTACTTCCCTCTACCCGCCTTGAGCGCCTTCAAGCACCAAAACGGGGCTGCTGCGCATTTTCGCGCACCAAAAGCGATCATGCCTCTGTCGGGCGCTTTGCCTGAATCACGATGAACGGCGAAACCACCACCGCCCAGATCTCTGGATCGCGGCTTTGCAGGTCCAGGGCCTGCTCGGCGGTTACCGGACCAACAGTGCCATCACTACGCCACTTGGCGAAGATCTCGCTGCGATTCTCGGCCATCGCCTCGGCAACGGCAATCAGGTCGAGGCTCGGGTCGACCCAAATCAGGTCACCCTTGGCCCAGAAACGCTCCAGCGCTTTCCACTCGATGATTGCCGTCTCGCCAAGCAATTTGGCATAGAGGGTGCTTGTTTGATCAGTCATGGGTGGTTTCCGCAAAAATCGGCCAATAAAAAAGGTCGGCATTTTTGCAGAAAAACCCGGTTTCAAATATGTAATTTGGTCGATTGATCCCGAACTTGTGGGGCGGGGTCGCAGATGCAGGCAGTTTGATGGCGCCTTTCTGTATCTTTGTGTCGACCATGCGACAACCCAGGAAGCAGGCACTTTTCGACCGCTTTTCAAGCGCTCGAACAGCGCTCTACACTGTACCGGTACAGTTCCGGGACATGTTCCGGGGGAAGGTGGGCTTGCGCGTTGGCATGGCCACGCCGCAAATCCCGCCCGGTCTGTAGCCCTGGCCGCCAGGACTATAAGAATTACAACAGAATGAGTGGAGCACTATGATCAAGATTTCCAAGCTGTTCGCCGCAATGGTTCTGGCAGGGGTAGCCAGCCATTCGTTTGCCGCCGATACCATCAAGATCGGGATTGCAGGCCCTAAGACCGGCCCTGTGACCCAGTACGGCGACATGCAGTTCATCGGCGCAAAGCAAGCCATCAAGGATATCAACGCCGCGGGCGGCGTGGATGGCAAGATGCTCGAAGCCAAGGAATACGACGACGCCTGCGACCCTAAACAGGCCGTTGCAGTCGCCAACAAAGTGGTCAACGACGGCGTCAAGTTCGTCATCGGTCACCTGTGCTCCAGCTCCACCCAGCCTGCGTCCGACATCTACGAAGACGAAGGCGTGATCATGATCACCCCGGCCGCGACCTCCCCGGAAATCACCGCACGTGGCTACAAGCTGATCTTCCGCACCATCGGTCTGGACAGCGCCCAGGGCCCGGCTGCCGGCAACTACATCGCCGACCACGTCAAGCCGAAGGTTGTCGCCGTCCTGCACGACAAGCAGCAGTACGGTGAAGGCATCGCCACCGCGGTCAAGCAGACCCTGGAAGGCAAAGGCACCAAGGTTGCCGTGTTCGAAGGCCTGAACGCCGGTGACAAGGACTTCTCCTCGATCATCCAGAAGCTCAAGCAGAACAACGTCGACTTCGTCTACTACGGCGGCTACCACCCAGAGCTGGGCCTGATTCTGCGCCAGGCTCAGGAAAAGGGCCTGAAAGCCAAGTTCATGGGCCCGGAAGGCGTGGGCAACGACTCCATCTCGCAGATCGCCCAGAACGCCTCCGAAGGCCTGCTGGTGACCCTGCCGAAGTCGTTCGACGCGGACCCTGCGAACAAGAAGATCGTCGACGCCATCAAGGCTGACGGCAAGGACCCAAGCGGCCCGTTCGTGTTTCCGGCCTACTCGGCTGTCGAGCTGATCGCCCAGGGCATCAAGGAAGCCAAGTCCGAAGATGCCGACAAGGTGGCAGCCGCCATCCACAAAGGTACCTTCAAGACCCCGACCGGTGACCTGTCGTTCGACGACAAAGGCGACCTGAAAGACTTCAAATTCGTGGTCTACGAATGGCACTTCGGCAAGCCGAAGACCGAAGTCTCCCCTCAGTAACTGCGTGACTAATAGCTGACCGTAGAAGCCCACTGTGCGAGCAGTGGGCTTTGTTTTACGAGGTTCATGGGCCTGATCCCCGCGATCCGGGGGCGGGCTCACCTGAAAATCTTAAAACCGTCACCCGCGGTTTCCTGGCCTACCCCCGCCAGCGAAATGCAAATCAGGTTTTTAGGAGCGCTGTAATGCCTGAGATCTACCATTTCTTCCAACAACTGGTTAATGGATTGACCATCGGCAGCACCTATGCCTTGATCGCCATCGGCTACACGATGGTGTACGGCATCATTGGCATGATCAACTTCGCCCACGGCGAGGTGTACATGATCGGTTCCTACGTGGCCTTCATCGCCCTGGCGGGCCTGGCCATGATGGGTATCCATTCGCTGCCTGTCCTGATGACCGTCGCCTTTGTCGCGACGATCTTCGTCACCAGTGCCTATGGCTACAGCATCGAACGGGTTGCCTACCGCCCCCTGCGCAACAGCAACCGCCTGATCCCGCTGATTTCCGCCATCGGCATGTCGATCTTCCTGCAGAACACCGTCCTGCTGTCGCAAGATTCCAAGGACAAGTCCATCCCCAACCTGATCCCCGGAAGCTTCTCGTTCGGGCCAGGCGGCGCCGAGGAAGTACTGATCAGCTACATGCAGATCCTGGTGTTCGTGGTCACCCTGGTGGCCATGACCTGCCTCACCCTGTTCATCTCCCGTTCCCGCCTGGGCCGCGCCTGCCGCGCCTGCGCCGAGGACATCAAGATGGCCAACCTGCTGGGCATCAACACCAACAACATCATCGCCCTCACCTTCGTCATCGGTGCCGCCCTGGCGGCGGTGGCGGCCGTGCTGCTGAGCATGCAGTACGGGGTGATCAACCCCAACGCCGGTTTCCTGGTGGGCCTGAAGGCCTTCACCGCGGCGGTGCTGGGTGGCATCGGCAGCATTCCGGGCGCCATGCTCGGCGGGCTGGTGCTGGGCGTGGCCGAAGCGTTCGGTGCCGATATCTTCGGCGACCAGTACAAGGACGTTGTGGCATTCGGCTTGTTGGTTCTTGTCCTGCTATTCCGGCCGACCGGCATCCTGGGCCGCCCGGAGGTTGAAAAAGTATGAACAGAAATCTCAAACAGGCGTTCTTCAGCGCCTTGCTGGTATGGGCCGTGGCCTTCCCGGTACTGGGCCTGAAACTGAGCATCGATGGCATCAGCCTGGTAGTGCACAGCCAGGGTTCGTTCACCATCGGCATCATCGCAGTGTGTTCGGTGCTGATGTTCCTGCGCGTGCTGTTCGACAAGCAGTGGAGCTCGGTAATGGGCCGCCGCTCGGATCGCAAGCTGATCCCGCCGGCGGTCAGCAACTATCTGACCCTGCCGAAAACCCAGCGCTACGTGATCATGGGCCTGATCGTCGCGGCACTGGTGTGGCCGTTCTTCGGCTCGCGCGGCGCGGTCGACATTGCCACGCTGATCCTGATCTACGTGTTGCTGGGCCTGGGCCTGAACATCGTGGTCGGTTTGGCAGGCCTGCTCGACCTCGGTTACGTCGGCTTCTACGCCGTCGGTGCCTACAGCTACGCCATGCTCTCGCACTACCTGGGCTGGAGCTTCTGGGTATGCCTGCCGATCGCCGGCCTCATGGCCGCTACCTTCGGTTTCCTGCTCGGCTTCCCGGTGCTGCGCCTGCGCGGTGACTACCTGGCGATCGTGACCCTCGGCTTCGGCGAGATCATCCGCCTGTTCCTGCGTAACCTCACCGACTGGACCGGCGGCCCCAACGGCATCAGCAACATTCCCAAGCCGGAGTTCTTCGGTCTGACCTTCGAACGCCGTGCCGCCGAAGGCATGCAGACCTTCCATGAGTTCTTCGGGCTGGAATACAACTCGATCAACAAGGTCATCTTCCTCTATCTGGTGGCCCTGCTGCTGGCCCTGCTGGCGCTGTTCGTGATCAACCGCCTGCTGCGCATGCCGATCGGCCGCGCCTGGGAAGCCCTGCGCGAAGACGAGATCGCCTGCCGTGCTCTGGGCCTGAACCCGACCGTGATCAAGCTGTCGGCATTCACCCTGGGCGCCTGCTTCGCCGGTTTCGCCGGCAGCTTCTTCGCTGCGCGCCAGGGCCTGGTGACGCCGGAGTCGTTCACCTTCATCGAGTCGGCGATCATCCTCGCCATCGTCGTGCTCGGCGGCATGGGCTCACAACTGGGCGTGATCCTCGCGGCCATCGTGATGATCCTGCTGCCCGAACTGATGCGTGAGTTCAGCGAATACCGGATGCTGATGTTCGGTGCGCTGATGGTGTTGATGATGATCTGGCGTCCGCAAGGCCTGCTGCCTATGCAACGTCCACACATGGAGCTGCGTCGATGAGCCGCGAAATTCTGCAAGTCAGCGGCCTGAGCATGCGCTTCGGCGGCTTGTTGGCGGTCAACGGCGTGGGCCTGACCGTCAAGGAAAAACAGGTGGTGGCACTGATCGGCCCGAACGGCGCCGGCAAGACCACCGTGTTCAACTGCCTGACCGGCTTCTACAAGCCCAGCGGCGGCACCATCCTGCTCGATGGCCAGCCGATCCAGGGCCTGGCCGGGCATCAGATCGCCCGCAAGGGCGTGGTGCGGACATTCCAGAACGTGCGCCTGTTCAAGGAAATGACCGCGCTGGAAAACCTGCTGATCGCCCAGCACCGCCACCTCAACACCAACTTCTTCGCCGGCCTGTTCAAGACCCCAAGCTTCCGCCGCAGCGAGAAGGAGGCCATGGAGCGCGCGCAGTACTGGCTGGAGAAGGTCAACCTGACCGAGTTCGCCAACCGTACCGCCGGCACCCTCGCCTACGGGCAGCAGCGCCGCCTGGAAATCGCCCGCTGCATGATGACCCAACCGCGCATCATCATGCTCGACGAACCGGCTGCGGGCCTGAACCCGAAGGAAACCGAAGACCTCAAGGCGCTGATCGCCTACCTGCGTGAGTCGCACAACGTCACCGTGCTGCTGATCGAGCACGACATGAAGCTGGTGATGAGCATTTCCGACCATATCGTGGTGATCAACCAGGGCACACCCCTGGCCCACGGCACACCGGAAGAGATCCGCGACAACCCTGATGTGATCAAAGCCTACCTGGGGGAAGCGTAAATGCTGAAGTTCGAGAACGTTTCCACCTTCTACGGCAAGATCCAGGCGCTGCACAGCGTCAATGTGGAGATCAACCAGGGCGAGATTGTCACCCTGATCGGCGCCAACGGCGCCGGCAAGTCGACCTTGCTGATGACCCTCTGCGGCTCGCCGCAGGCGCACAGCGGCAGCATCAAGTACCTGGGTGAAGAACTGGTCGGCCAGCCATCCTCGCACATCATGCGCAAGAGCATCGCGGTGGTACCGGAAGGCCGCCGCGTGTTCTCCCGCCTGACCGTCGAGGAAAACCTGGCGATGGGTGGCTTCTTCACCGACAAGGGCGATTACCAGGAGCAGCTGGACAAGGTGTTGCAGCTGTTCCCGCGCCTGAAGGAGCGTTATATCCAGCGTGGCGGCACCATGTCCGGTGGCGAGCAGCAGATGCTCGCCATTGGCCGGGCGCTGATGAGCAAGCCCAAGCTGCTGCTGCTCGACGAGCCATCGCTGGGTCTGGCGCCAATCATCATCCAGCAGATCTTCGACATCATCGAACAGCTGCGCCGTGATGGCGTGACGGTGTTCCTGGTGGAACAGAACGCCAACCAGGCGCTGAAGATCGCTGACCGGGCGTATGTGCTGGAGAACGGCCGGGTGGTGATGCAGGGTACTGGGGAAGCACTGTTGACCGACCCGAAGGTGCGCGACGCGTACCTGGGGGGTTGACGGGGAAAAGGGCCATCTACTGGCCCTTTTTTTCTACCTGTCAGAAATGTATTGCCTGTACTGGCCCTATCGCCGGCACAGGCAACCATTAACTTGTGATCCAGCGCCAGCCTGAGTAACGTGGCCTGCTTTCACGGCAAAGATCCCCGGAGCCCGCCCCATGCGCCTCACCCCCACCCTGCTGCTCACCGCCCTGCTGCCCCTGTTCGCCGGCTGCCAGCTCATGGCTGACGCCCCCAGCGACCCGAACATCGGCACTACGCGCATGCAGGGCGAGCTGCGTGCCGGCGGTGGTCAACTGCTGTTCAAGCCGTGCAGCGAAAACCGCACTTTCGTGATCAACGACGTCGCCGCAACCGGCATCCTGCAGGAAGCCGCCAACCTCGCCAAGGACGCCAACGACAAACTGTTCGCCGACGTCCGTGGCCGCCTCACCGGCAGCAGACAGGCCAACAACGACGGCCAGCTTGAAGTTCGCCGCCTGTACCGCCTGGAACCTTCCACCCGCGCCTGTGAAGACCCCAACTTCAAGCAGCTGACCCTGCGCGCCAGCGGCCATGAGCCGGAATGGGACATCAAGGCCAGCGGCAAAGGCATGGTGCTCAACCGCGTCGGCCAGCCCCCCCTGCCCCTGCCCTATCTGGAAGAAGAAGTGCCCGGCGGCGGCCTGACCCTGACCAGCGAAGCCAACGGCCAGCACGTGGAGCTGTGGGCCGCGCCACAACGCTGTGTAGACACCGCCACCGGTGCCATCCACCACTTGCGTGCCGAACTGCGCATCGACGGCAAGACCCTGCTGGGCTGCGGTTACTATGGCGGTGCACGCGACAACTGATCGCCGGGCGCTTTTATCCTGCCAGTCGGGGCGGCGAACAGCTTATACTTGGCGGTTTGTGTAAAGCCGCCGGCCGCCCATGGCCGGGATACTGGACCCTGCCATGCTACGAATCACCGAACTGAAGCTGCCCCTGGACCATCCCGACGAAGCCCTGCGTGAAGCGATCGTCCAGCGCCTGGGCATCCGCGACGAGCAACTGCTCAGCTTCAACCTGTTCAAGCGCAGCTACGATGCGCGCAAGAAGAACAGCGAACTGCTGTTCATCTACACCATCGACCTGGAAGCCAGCAACGAAGCCGAGCTGCTCAGCAAGTTCGCCGACGATCGCAATTTCGGCCCGGCGCCAGACGTAACCTACAAGTTCGTCGGCAAGGCCCCTGCCGATCTGCAGGAGCGCCCGATCGTGGTCGGCTTCGGCCCGTGCGGCATCTTCGCCGGCCTGTTGCTGGCACAGATGGGCTTCAAGCCGATCATCCTCGAGCGCGGCAAGGAAGTACGTCAGCGCACCAAGGACACCTGGGGCCTGTGGCGCAAGAGCGTGCTCAACCCCGAGTCCAACGTGCAGTTCGGCGAAGGCGGCGCCGGTACCTTCTCCGACGGCAAGCTGTACAGCCAGATCAAGGACCCGCAGCACCACGGCCGCAAGGTGCTGGAAGAGTTCGTCAAGGCCGGTGCGCCGGACGAGATCCTGTACATCAACAAACCGCACATCGGCACCTTCCGCCTCACCGGCATGGTCGAGCAGATGCGTCAGGACATGATTGCCCTCGGCGCCGAAGTGCGCTTCCAGCAGAAGGTCACCGACCTGCTGATCGAGGATGGGCAACTGACCGGCGTGGTGCTGGAGAGCGGCGAACAGCTGCACTCGCGCCATGTGGTGCTGGCGCTTGGCCACAGTGCTCGCGACACCTTCCGCATGCTGCACGCCAAAGGCGTGTACATGGAAGCCAAGCCGTTCTCGGTGGGCTTCCGTATCGAGCACCCGCAAACGCTGATCGACAAGGCTCGCCTGGGCAAGTACGCCGGTCACCCGAAACTCGGTGCCGCCGACTACAAACTGGTGTACCACGCCAAGAATGGCCGCTCGGTGTACAGCTTCTGCATGTGCCCGGGCGGCACCGTGGTCGCAGCAACCAGCGAGCCAGGTCGGGTGGTTACCAACGGCATGAGCCAGTACTCGCGTAACGAGCGCAACGCCAACTCCGGCATCGTCGTCGGCATCGACCCCGAGCGCGATTACCCGGGCGGCCCGCTGGCCGGCATCGAGCTGCAGGAACGCCTGGAAGCCCACGCCTAC
This sequence comes from Pseudomonas sp. ABFPK, assembly GCF_001586765.1. Taxonomy (NCBI): domain Bacteria; kingdom Pseudomonadati; phylum Pseudomonadota; class Gammaproteobacteria; order Pseudomonadales; family Pseudomonadaceae; genus Pseudomonas; species Pseudomonas sp. ABFPK. The sequence goes on from NZ_LQXW01000002.1 coordinate 28,061, forward strand.
GTGATGGGCGGCAGCAACTACCAGGCCCCGGCACAGCTGGTGGGTGACTTCGTCGCCGGCCGGCCGTCGACTGCACTGGGCAGTGTCGAGCCGTCCTACAAACCGGGCGTGACCTTGGGCGACCTGGCGCCGAGCCTGCCGGACTTCGCCATCGAAGCCATTCGCGAGGCGCTGCCAGCGTTCGACCGGCAGATCAAGGGTTACAACCTGCATGATGCAGTGCTGACCGGGATCGAGACCCGCACCTCCTCGCCGCTGCGCATTACTCGCGGTGAGGACTTCCAGAGCCTGAACCTCAAGGGGCTGTTCCCGGCGGGTGAAGGGGCCGGGTATGCGGGCGGGATCCTGTCGGCGGGTGTCGATGGGATTCGCATCGCCGAGGCGGTGGCGCGGGATATGCTCGGCCTCTGAGCCTTTTACATGCCAGGGCCTCTTCGCGGGTAAACCCGCTCCCACAGGTACTGCACAGTATTGAAGACTGTGAAGTACCTGTGGGAGCGGGTTTACCCGCGAAAGGGCCACTGCAGACATCAGAAAAATCCACAACAAACATCAGACTTCCCCTCCCCACTCCTTCCCCATCTGCGTCTAGGCTTTCCCGCAGCCCAGTCGGCAATACCATATAACAAAAACGAATATGGTTTTTTGTTTGAAAGCATATTGCCAAAGGCTAGGGTGTACGCCCGTTCCATTGTCAACTGCTCATGGAGAGCCTATAACCCGTGCGTAGACTGTTCACCCGCTTCTTCCAGCTCGAAGCCGCCAGTGGCCTGTTGCTGATCGCTGCGGCCATCCTGGCCCTGGTCATCAATAACTCGCCGCTGTCCTACCTGTACAGCGGCCTGCTCGACGTTCCCGTCGCCGTTCAGGTCGGTGCGCTGCACATCGCCAAACCGCTGTTGCTTTGGATCAACGACGGCCTGATGGCCCTGTTCTTCCTGCTGATCGGCCTGGAGGTCAAGCGCGAGGTGGTCGACGGCCACCTGTCCAAGCCCTCCCAAGTGATCCTGCCAGCCACCGCCGCCGTGGGCGGCATGGTGATACCGGCACTGATCTACTGGTTCATCAACCGTGACAACCCTGCCGCCATAGCCGGCTGGGCTATCCCCACAGCCACCGACATCGCCTTCGCCCTCGGCGTACTGGCCCTGCTGGGCAAGCGCGTGCCGCTGTCGCTGAAACTGTTCCTGATGACCCTGGCGATCATCGACGACCTGGGTGCGATCATCGTCATTGCCCTGTTCTACTCGGGCACCCTGTCGAGCATGTCGCTGCTGCTGGCTGCCGCCTGCCTGGTATTGCTGGTGTCGATAAATCGGCTTGGCGTGGTCAAGCTTGGGCCGTACATGGTCGTTGGCCTGATCCTGTGGGTCTGCGTGCTCAAGAGCGGCGTGCATGCCACCCTGGCCGGCGTCGCCCTGGCCCTGTGCATCCCGCTGCGCACGCGCCATGCCGAACGCTCACCACTGCTCGCCCTGGAACACGCCCTGCATCCTTGGGTTGCCTACGCCATCCTGCCGCTGTTCGCTTTCGCCAACGCCGGTGTATCGCTGGCAGGCATGACCGTAGAAAGCTTCACCCACCCGGTGCCACTGGGCATCGCCGTGGGGCTGCTGCTGGGCAAGACCGTGGGTGTCTTCGGCCTGACCTGGGTCGCGGTCAAGCTGCGCCTGGCCGCGCTGCCTGCAGGCGCCAGTTGGGGGCAATTGCTGGGTGTGGCAATACTTTGCGGTATCGGCTTCACCATGAGCCTGTTCGTCGGCTCGCTCGCCTTTGTGCCTGGCAGCAGTGATTACGCCGGGATGGACCGCATGGGTATTCTCACCGGCTCGTTCTTCGCCGCCGTGATCGGCTATGCGGTAACCGCCATGGCCAGCCGCAAGTCCAACGTCGGCTGACCTGGCCGCAGCATGAAAAAACCCCGACTGGCGAGCGCCATGTCGGGGTTTTGTCTTGTTGGGCTACGGTCAGTGCGTGACGCGGCTGGTGCCATCGACGGTCATGATGCGCACGCGGTCGCCAACGCGGAAGATCTCGTTCTGCTGCACGGCCTGCACATAGGCACGCATGCTGCCATCGTCCTCACGCACGGTGATTTCGACACCCTGGGTACGGGTCAGGCCCTCTTCGGCGGCGGAACCGGCCAGGCCACCGGCAACGGCACCGATCACGGCGGCGACGATGCTGCCACGGCCACCACCCACGGCGCTCCCGGCCACGCCACCCACGATGGCGCCAGCACCGCCACCGATCGGGGTCTTGGTGCCTTCGATCTTGACCGGACGCAGGGACTCGATAGTGCCCATGCGCACGGTTTGCACGCGGCGGGCCTCATCACGGGAGTAGCTGTCACCGGTCAGGCTCGAGGCACAGCCACCCAGCAACAGCGACATGGTGGTAAAGGTCGCCACCAGCAAAGCGGATTTACGCATGGGTAAGGTCTCCATAAGTCAGGTGCTCATTAGACGCTGCACGTTGACGGCTGTCACGGTACAAACGTAATAAAATTGTTTTCATTCAGCCAAGGGACAGCCTGCACGGCTGTGTCGAGGCCTTTCAAGTGAGACCAAGGATAGCCATGGATTACTTCATCGTCGTGGTCACCACCGTTGCGGGGCTGTATTTCCACTGGTGGCTGTATGTGCGCATGCGCCGCTGGATGGACCGTGACCTGGCGTTGTCGCTGGCAGGGTCGGACCCTGAAAAACGCGCGTATATGCTGCAAAGGCTGGAGCAGGCGCGGGTGGAGAAGGTGGGGCGCAAGCAGTTGGCGGGGTGGCTGGAGCGGGAAGCTGCGGGGTATCCGGAGTAGCCTGATGGAGCGCCGGGGCCGCAAAGCGGCCCCGACAAACTCAGGGCGCCAACCGCTCCCGCAGCCATTGCCCGTCCACCAGCCGGTAGTTCAGTCGGTCATGCAGGCGGCTGGCCCGCCCCTGCCAGAACTCGATGCGCTCAGGTAGCAAACGATACCCACCCCAATGCTCCGGACAATGCGGCTGGGTGTCGGAAAAGCGCGCCTCAGTGGCCTTGACCAGCCCCTCCAGCTCCTCACGACCGGCAATCACCTGGCTCTGTGGCGAAGCCCAAGCACCCAGGCGGCTACCCAGCGGGCGCACCTGGTAGTAGGCGTCAGACTCCTCGGGGGTGACCTTTTCCACCCGCCCTTCGATGCGCACCTGGCGCTCCAGCGCTGGCCAGAAGAAGGTCATGGCGGCGAAAGGGTTGATCAGCAGTTGCTGGCCCTTGGCACTATCGTAGTTGGTGAAGAAAGTGAAGCCACGCTCATCGAGCCCCTTCAGCAACAAGATACGGCAGTGCGGGCGGCCTTCACCGTCGACAGTGGCCAAGGTCATGGCGTTGGCTTCCACCGGCACCTGCTCGGTTTTCACCGCTTCGGCGAACCACTGGTGGAACAGGGCGAACGGCTCTCCCGGGGCCTGGGATTCGGCCAGGCCATCACGGGTGTAGTCGCGGCGCATATCGGCCAGGGATTGGGTCATTGCTGCGTTCCTTGACGATCAGTTGGTCTTCGCAGGGCTGTTGGCAGCTACTTTCTTTTCAGTGGTAGCTTTCTTGGCAACCGGCTTGGCCGGCGCAGCTTTTTTCTTGGCCGTGGTCTTGGCTGGCGCCTTGGCCTTGGCTTTGGTCACAGGCTTCTTCGCCGCAGCCTTGGTGGCCGGCTTGCTGTCGGCAGGCTTGGCAGCAGGTGCTTTGACATCTTGCACCGCCACCATCGGGGCGCGGGCCGGGGCGGCTTGCTGGTACTTGGCCAGCAGGGCGACCATGGTGTTCTGCGGGGTCAACAGCATTTCCACACGGCGGTTCAGGGCACGGCCCTCGGCGCTGTCGTTGGCGGCGCGCGGCATTTCCGAGCCCATGCCCTTGAGGTTCAGGCGATCACGCTGCAGGCCGCTGAGGCGGAAGATGGCCGACACCGAAGCGGCGCGCTCCAGGCTGAGCTTCTGGTTGGCGGCAGCGACACCGCTACTGTCGGCATGGCCGAGTACCAGCACGGCGGTCTTGGCATCGCCTTCGACAGTCTTGGCCACACGGGTGATCGGGCCCAGGGTCATCGGCAGCAGCATGTTCGGGCGATCGGGGTTGTACGAACTGTCCACCGGGATGGTTACGGCCAGCACGTTGTCACGACGCTCCAGCTCCAGCTTGCTGCCCTTGATCGCCTCACGCAGCTTTGGCTCGTACTCGTCCAGCCAGGCCTGGGTTGCCTTCTGGTCGACCTTCGGCACCACCGGCCCCTTGGCCTGCTTCTCTTCACCGCCGAACGGCCACCACCAACGGCTGGCGTTGTCGGACTTGGCGTCGGCCTTGGCCACATTTTCCGTGACGGCTTGCTTCACTTCCTGCTCGGCAACCTTGTCCGAACCGAAGGGCCACCAGCTCGAGGCGCTGTCCTTCGAGCCGTCCTGGGGGTGACTGGCGCAGCCGGTAACGGCGGTCAGGCACAGGGCGAGTGCTAAGGTTTTGTGTGAAGACATCAGCGATACACCATGAAATAGAAAGAAATTTTGCTTACGCCCTTCAGGCGTTGGCATTGAGGATAGTCAAAGGGCTGGGGCAATACCCGCATTACCCGATCAAAGGCAACTGACAAGGACGCGTACCAGTTTCTGGGCTCGCGGGTCCATGAGCACATAAGGGCCAAGGGTATTGACCACGAAACCGAAGGCCACATCGTGTTCCGGGTCAGCGAAACCAACCGAGCCGCCGGCGCCTGGGTGGCCGAAGGCGCGGGCCCCGAGGCCGAACGTGGCATTGGCCACGTCGGGCTGGTCGAGCATGCAGCCCAAGCCAAAACGGGTCTGGGTGAGCAGAGTACGATCCTGGCCGAGGCTGTGCTCACGGGTGAGTTCGTCGAGCAGCTCTGATTCGAGCAGGCTACCGTCCAGCAGCCCGGCATAGAAGCCCGCCAGGCTGCGCGCATTGCCATGGCCGTTGGCGGCTGGCTGCTGCATGCGCCGCCACTCCGGCTTGTTGGTACTGGTCAGGATCGCCGGCGGGTTGGTGAAGGCGCGGGTCGACAGGGCCTCGGGCTCGCGCATGGTCACCTGCAGCAGGCGCTGAGCTGCAGCGTCCCCGGCGTTGCCCTTGCCACGGGCGATATGCGCTACGCGATGAAACTCATCGTCCGCCAGGCCGATATGAAAATCCAGCCCCAACGGCCGAGCGGTACGGGCCACGATCGAGTCGCCGGGGCCACGGCCGTCGGCACGGCGGATCAGCTCGCCGATCAGCCAGCCGTAGGTAATGGCGGCATAGCCATGCTCGGTGCCGGGTGTCCACCAGGGCGTTTCGGCAGCCAGCGCATCGACCATGGCCTGCCAGTCATACAGTGCCTCGGCCGGCAGCAGCTCACGGATGGCCGGCAAGCCGGCGCGGTGGCTGAGCAGCTGGCGCAGGGTAATCGCCTGTTTGCCTGCCTGGGCGAACTCGGGCCAGTAGTTGGCCACAGGCGCATCAAGGGCCAGCTTGCCCTCGCCGACCAGTTGCAGGGCGGTGACAGCGGTGAAGGTCTTGGTGCAGGAGAACAGGTTGGCAATGGTATCGCTGTGCCAGGCCTGCTGGCCGTCCTTGTCGGCACTGCCGGCCCACAGGTCGACCACGGTTTCGCCACCAACCTGGATGCACAGCGCCGCGCCACGCTCCTGGGGATCTTCGAACAGCGCGGCAAAGGCTTCGCGCACTGCTTCGAACTTCAGCTCATAGTGACCCTGGATCTGCACCCGCTGTTCTCCGTACGACCAATTCCGAAAATGGTGTGCATTGTTTCAGTAGTTTGGCGTTTTGCAAACTGGCTTGGGCTGGGTGGTCACTGTGGGAGCGGCCTTGTGTCGCGATGGGCTGCGCAGCAGCCCCGGCAATTTATGCAGCGCCGCTGAATTCAGGGGACTGCTTCGCAGTCCTTTCGCGACGCAAGGCCGCTCCCACAAAAAGACCGCGTCGTCCTGGGCTAGGGCGCCGGTTTTTCCAGTTGGACGCGCAGCTGGCTCATTGCCTGGAAGTTGCTCTTGCGCACGGCATCGACAAACCCCGGGTATGGCATATCGGTGATCGCCACCAACCCTAGGTGACCGTTCTCGCCATCGAGCAGGCGGCCGCTGGCCGGCTGGTCGAGGTACTGGAACCAGTGCGCGCCAACGATCATCGGCTGCGCAAGGGCCGCCTTGAGGAAGTTGCCGTAGGCCGGGCCACGCTCTTCTTCCCGCGCCACTTCCAGCGGCCCCGGCCAGAACGGCCCGCGATCGCGCGAGCCGAACTGGAACTCGGACACCAACACCGGCTTGTCCAGCTCGGCCAGGCGGGTGAAGTCGTAGCCGTCCTGCGGCTTGAGGGTATAAAAGTTGAAGCTGAGCACATCGCAGAACTCGGCGCAGGCCTTGACCGCCTCCGGCGTGCTGACGGCATAGCGGCCACCCAGCAGCAGGTGATTGGGCGCATGCCACTTCAACGAGTCGGCAATGGTCCTGAAGTAGGTTTCGGCGAACACCTGCTGGAAGTGCTGGTAGTCACGCTCGATTTCCGGGTGCTCCGGGTTCGGCAACGGTGCCTCGAAGCCCGGGTCCTCCATCAGTTCCCAGGCGCTCAGCTCGATGCCCCAGGCCTTGGACAACCCTTCCTGGTTGCGGTACTTGTCACGCAACTGCTTGAGGAAGGCGCGCTTGGCCGGTACATCGGTAGTCAGACGCAAGGTTCCGTAGGCCAGGCCGTAACGCGCCTTCGGGTCGCTACCGGGGGCGGCCCAGGACAGTTCGTTGTCGGCGAAATAGCCGATCAGCCAGGGGTCGTCACGGTGATCGCGGGCGGCAATGGCCACGGCGCGCTCTGTGGCCATAGCAAAACGCGGGTCGAACGGGTCGGGCATGCGGCCCCACCAGTCCATGCCGGTGCTGATGCTGGCGTAATCCCCCACGATCGATAGCGGCAAGGTGTACGGCATGCGCCTGGCCTGGCCCAGGGCCGGCTCGCTCCAGTTGCCGACCGTGTTGAAACCCCAGGCCTGCAGGCGGTCGAGCGCATGCGCCTGCCAGCGGGCGGTATCCAGCGCCAATGGTGGGCAGCTTGCCGGCTGCCCCTCTACCGCGGGCGGGCAGGGTTTGCCATAGGTGCGCTGCAGGTTGGCGGCATAGAAATCGAACCAGCGCCCCTGTTTGAAGTTGCGCCCTTGCGACGAGGGGTTGCCATCGTCGTTGTTGCCATCACCATAGAATGCGGCCAGTGCATCCTCCTCACCCGGCAACCCCTTGAACATCCCCTCACGCCCGGCGACATAGGTACGCCCGCCATCCGCGGCGACGGCATTCACCCCCAGGGAATAGAACGGATGCCCCTCGGGCGTTACCAGGTACCAGCGGCCGTCACGCTTTTCGGTGCGGAAGAAGCCTTTGGCCTCGAACGCCGGCCCGGCCAGCAGGCCGCCGTACGCGTCCAACTGCTGCTTGCCACGCTCTGCCAGCCAGCCTTTGAGCTGTTGCTGCTCGCGTACATCGGCCGCCTTGAGCTGCTCGTCATTGGTAACCTTTTCTGGCCAATGGCCGCGGGTGGACTGGCCATAGGCATCGATCAGCTCCTGGTAGGCCGCCTTGTATGCCTGGTCGTCATCCTGGATGCCCACCCGCTCGATCAGCAGGTTCTGCGCCACCTTGGGGTTGGGGATACTCAGGCTGACCGACGTCACCTGCTTGAGGTCGACCGCACCGGCGCTGCTGGTCAGCAGCAGGCGCTGGCCGCCATGGTTCCAGGGCATGGGCGGGCCGGCGCGCATGCCTTGGCTCAACGGCGAACTGGCCGTCAGCGGTACCATCACGGTTTGTGCAGGACCGGCCGGAAGGTCGATGCGGCTGGTCAACGTGCGCCCATCACTGCCCTGCACCACCACGTCCACGGTCAGCGCCCAATCCATCGCGCTTTGCAGGCGCAAGGTCAGGAACTGACCGCCGGACCAGTCCCACACACCGCTTTGCGGGCTCAGGCGCAGGGTCGGCCGCAGGGCCGGGTTGAACACCACGCGCCGCAACACTTCGCCTTCGGCCGTCTGCTCCGCGTTGTACTGCGGCATGCCGGCATCCTCGGTCGCCACATTGACCACCGAGGCCGGGCGCACGAAGCTGAAAAGCGTCTGCTGCCCAGCCAGCAACGGCGAGCTGAACAACAGGGCAAAAACGGCGGGCAGGGTACGGCGGACCATAAGGCTGGGGCTCTCCTTCAGGGCCCTCATGGCCCACGACTGAGTAATGGACAACGCGCCGGAGCAAGTGTGCTCCGGCGGTCAGGAAATCTCCCGCCGGAACGGCGGCAGCGCATTGAGAATAGCCTTGCCGTAGCGCTGGGTGACCAGGCGCCGGTCAAGCAAGGTGATAACACCGCGATCCTGTTCGGTTCGCAGCAGGCGGCCACAGGCCTGAATCAGCCGCAGCGAGGCGTCGGGCACGGCAATTTCCATGAACGGGTTGCCACCGCGAGCCTCGATCCACTCGGCCAACGCCGCTTCGACCGGATCATCAGGCACGGCAAAGGGAATCTTGGCGATCACCACGTGCTCGCAGTAAGCACCCGGCAGGTCGACACCCTCGGCAAAGCTGGCCAGGCCGAATAGCACGCTGTGCTGGCCGTCGTCGACCCGTGCCTTGTGCTTGTTCAGGGTTTCCTGCTTGGACAGGTTGCCCTGGATCAGCACTAGCTTGCGCCAGTCACGGTCCAGGCCATCGAACACGTCCTGCATCTGCTTGCGCGAGGAGAACAGCACCAGCGCGCCACGGGCATCTTCGACGATGTTCGGCAGTTCGCGGATGATCGCTGCGGTATGCGCCGCCGCATCGCGCGGGTCGGCCTTTAGGTCGGGGACCCGCAGCAGGCCGGCATCGCCATGCACGAACGGGCTGGGCACCACGCAAGTGACCGCGTCACGGGGCAACCCCGAGCGCATGCGGAAGCGGTCGAACTTGCCCAGCGCAGTCAGCGTCGCCGAGGTCACCAGTGCGCCATGTGCCACGCTCCACAGGCTGCGGCGAAGCATTTCGGCGGCCAGGATGGGGCTGGCATTGACTTCGATGTCGAACAGCGCACCGCTCTCGGCCAGGGTCAGCCAACGGGCCATGGGTGGGCTGTCTTCCGGATCTTCGGCGGTAAAGGCCGTCCACAGTTCCCAGTTGCCCTGGGCACGGGTGACCAGGCTACCGAACAGCGGGTACCACTCCTCGGCCTGATGGCTGGCGATGCCGATGTTGACCTCACCGTCCATGCCCTCCTTGAGCAGGTCGGCCAGGCGGGTGAACAGGTCGTTGAGGCGAGCAAAGCCCTTTTTCAGCTCGATGCCCACTTCGCGAATCTGCTCCGGCACCACGCCGCCTTCGAAGCGGTAGCGCGGGCGCTCACGGCCTTCGTTGTCCTCGCTGGGGCGGAAGTCGGCAACCTGCTCGCACAGGGTGAACATGAACTGCTGCTGGGTGCGCACTTCCCGCGCTAGCTCCGGCACCTGTTCGATGTACTTGCCCAGATCACCGGGCAGCGGGTGCTGGGCCAGCAGCTTGGTCAGGTTCTTGGCGGTCTGCTCCAGCCAGTCGGCAGTGGAACGCAGGCGCGAATAGTGGGCGAAATGGCCGATAGCCTTATCCGGCAGGTGGTGGCCTTCGTCGAACACGTACATGGTGTCGCGCGGGTCGGGCAATACCGCGCCGCCGCCCAGGGCCAGGTCGGCCAGCACCATGTCGTGGTTGGTGACGATCACGTCGACCTTGCCCATGCCTTCGCGGGCCTTGTAGAACACGCACTGCTGGAAGTTCGGGCAATGACGGCCGGTACACTGGCTGTGGTCGGTGGTCAGGCGCGCCCAATCCTGGTCTTCCAGGGCTTCGGGCCAGCTGTCGCGGTCACCGTCCCAGCGATTGCCGGCAAGCTTCTCGATCATGCTGTTGAACAGCTTCTGGCTGCGCTCGTCGACTTCGATGTGAAAGCCTTCTTCCTCGAACAGCTGGGCGGTGGCCGACTGGGCGTGGCCCTCCTGCAGCAGGATGTCGAGCTTGGACAGGCACAGGTAGCGGCCACGGCCCTTGGCCAGGGCGAAGCTGAAGTTCAGCCCGCTGCTGCGCATCAGGTCGGGCAGGTCCTTGAAGACGATCTGCTCCTGCAGCGCCACGGTGGCGGTGGCGATCACCAAACGCTTGCCGGCGGCCTTGGCGGCCGGAATGGCAGCCAGGCTGTAGGCCACCGTCTTGCCGGTACCGGTGCCCGCCTCCACTGCCACCACGGCAGGCTCGCCGGCACGGCGGCCTTCTTCGTCGCAGGCGATGTCGCCGAGCACCTTGGCCACTTCGGCGATCATCAGGCGCTGGCCATAGCGCGGCTTGAGGCTCTTGGCTTCGAGAAAACGCGTATAGGCGCCCTGGATGGTGGCTTTGAGTTCGTTGCTGATCATGGTCTGCAGGCGCCCGGAGGGCTGGATATATTTTCAGTGTTTCGCATGGGGCGGCTATCATACCCCGCTATTGCCCTTTATGCCGCATGGAGATCCGGATGCTTGCCTTTGCCCTGCCCTACACACTGCATGTCCTGGCCGCCCTGGTGTGGGTCGGCGGCATGTTCTTCGCCTGGCTGGTGCTGCGCCCGGCAACGGTTGCAGCCCTTGAAGGGCCTGCCCGGCTGCGCTTGTGGGTGGAAGTTTTCCGACGCTTCTTCGGTTGGGTCTGGCTGGCCGTGGCGATTTTGGCGATAAGTGGTATCGGCATGTTGCACATGCGCTTCAGCGGCTTCGAGACTGCACCGAAATATGTGCAGGTAATGATCGGTGGGGGCATCGCCATGTTTGCCCTGTTCATGCGCATCCAGGCGCTGCTGCTGCCGGAGTTGAGGGCGGCTGTGCAGGCCGAGGACTGGCCGGCAGGTGCGGCAGTGCTGGGACGGATTCGGCGGATGGTGGGGATCAACCTGCTGCTCGGTCTGGCGGTGGTAGTCGTGGCCAGTTCGCGGCTGATGCTCTGACAGGATCTGCTCGGCCCCTGTAGGAGCGGCCTTGTGTCGCGATGGGCTGCGCAGCAGCCCCGGCAATTTGTGCGAAGGTGCTGAAATCTTGGGGCTGCTGCGCAGCCCATCGCGACACAAGGCCGCTCCTACAGGGGGGCGCGGCAAGGCTTCAGAGGCGCTGCAGAATCAGCTCACCTGCAGCGCCGGCCAACCCAGGTTGGCCCGGCTGCCCCGGCCGGCCGTTGGCGCCGGCGTCTGTGCGGTAAACCAGGCAACCCTTGCTAGCGCCGCCCTTGCCGGCCTTGCCAGCAGCCCCGGCCTTGCCCGGTGCGCCGCCGTCCAGGCGCACCACGATGCGTTCCTGCGGGAAGCCCTGCGGCACGCTCAGGCGGATGCGCCCACCCGGCGCGCCATCGTGCCCGTTGCCGCCGTCATCGCCGTTGGCACCGCGGCTGGCCTGGCCCCAGGTGCAGCCACCGGCCTGGCCGTTGGCGCCATCCAGCCCCACGTACCCCGGCGCACCGGCACCGCCACGGGCATCGATGGCCAGGCGCTCGGCATCCACTTCAGCCAGTTTCAGGTCCAGGCTGCGGCCTGACCGGGCTCCCCGCTGGTAAGTACCCGCCGCTCCCGGCGCACTGAATTCGCTACCCTCACCCAGCCGCGCACTGCGCGCCTCGATCAGCAACGGGCTATCGGAAGGTGCAATGGCGATACGCGCATCGCGCCCCAGCTCCAGCTGGTCAACCTTCAATTCCGCGAGCGTGGCAGGCAGCAGCAGGGTTGCGGCATCGGCGACACGCAACTGTGCCAGGTGCACGCTGGCAGACTTGTCGGGCAGGCGCAGCATGGAATTGGCAGCGACCTCCAGGCTTTCGGCCTGGGCCAGGGGAGCGGCCAACATGGCCAATAACATCAGATTACGCATTTCGCGGCGCCTCCTGCACACGGGGGATGGACATGACATGGAAGATACCCGTCAACAGGATCTGCAAACGATCGAACCAGCGGTGGCTGCGGCCGCGCAAGCTGCCATTGAAGAACAGCACTTCAAGCAGGTGCAGGCCCAGCAAGGTGATGCCGGCGGCGTTGATCAGCAGGTTGAAGGGCAAGGGTTGTGGCATGAACTGATTGAACAGCACCACCCCCCAGAAAGCGACAGTCAGGACCTTGCCCAAGCCCAGGATGAACTTCATATCCCGCCCCCATGGATTGTTGTTATGTCGAGACGGCCCGTTCGAGCGGGCCGTGCGACCAACATTAACTGCAATGCCCGGACAGGCGCCAGCACCACTCAGTTGAGGTGCAGTTCCACTCGTCGGTTGCGGGCACGGCCCTCCTCGCTTTCGTTGTCGGTGACCGGCTCACTCTCGCCGCGCCCCTGGCTGGTGACCTTGCCCGCCTCCAGCCCTTGGCCAATCAGGTAAACGGCCACGCTGCTGGCGCGGCGTTCGGAAAGTGCCTGGTTGTAGCTGTCGGAGCCGACGTTATCGGTATGCCCGATGACGCTTACCTTGGCCACCGTCGGTGAATCGAGTTTTGCCACCAGGCCTTGCAGGCGCTGCTGGGCCGCAGGGGTCAGCTCGGCGGAATCGAAGGCGAACATCACCGCGCCGTTGTCATCCAGAATGATCACCTCCGGCGAGGGTTCAGGTTCAGTGGCAGGCGGTGATGCGGGGTACACCTTCAACGGGCAACCCATGTGGTCGACCGCAGTGTTGGCGGGGGTATCTGGGCAACGATCGCGACGGTCGAAAATACCGTCACCATCTTCGTCGCCATCCTGGGCGTAACAGATCAGGCCCCCGGCGATGGCGCCAAGGGCACCGCCGCCAGCCGCCCAGCTCGAACTTTCGATGGCACCCAGGCCACCACCGACCAGGCCGCCGAGCAGGCTGCAGATGGGCCAGGTCCTCTGGTTGAGCGGCGCGCTGCCATCGCTGTGGGTGGCGCAGCCCGCTAGCAGGCTGGCAGCCACCAACAGCGGCAGCGCCGCCTTCGACGTCACACTCATGCTGAATGCTCCTGTGTCATTGGCCACGGGCGGCTGACCGCCGTGAAGACGCGCCCGTGCCACTGCTCAAGGCACGGACGCACGCCGGTCTACCGCTGGATCTTGATCTCGGTACGGCGGTTCATGGCACGCCCCTCGGCCGTGGCGTTGTCTGCCACCGGCTGGGTTTCACCAGCACCGACCACCGACACGAAGCTGCTGCGCGGCACACCGCTCTCGACCAGGTAATCGGTCACCGAGTGGGCACGGCGCTCGGACAGTTTCTGGTTGTAGCTGTCGGAGCCGACGCTATCGGTATGGCCGCTGACGCTCAGGCGGGCGGACGGTGCCTCCTGTTTCAGCCGCGTGGCAATGGTGTTGAGGCGCTCCTTGTCGCTGGCGGTCAGGCGCGCAGAGTCGAACTCGAAGTGCACATCGCGGATGACGATGACTTCTTCCTTCTGCACCACCACTTCCTCGACCACCGCGGCCGGCTCCGGCGGGCAGCCGTTGGCATCGACCTGCACACCGCGCGGGGTGCCTGGGCACTTGTCACGGCTGTCCGGCACACCGTCACCATCCTCGTCGCCATCGCCATGGGCCCAGCAATAGCCCGCCGCCAGGCCACCGCCCAGCAACGCGCCCCAACCAGCCCAGCTGGAGCTCTCGATGGCGCCCAGGGCAGCGCCGCTTACACCCCCGACGGCGGCACATTTCGGCCAGTCGGTCTTTTGCAAACCTGCACAACCAGTCAACACACTGGTGAGCAGAACCAGGGGTATCGCTGTGCGTACTATGCTCATTTCATTGCTTCTCCTAGGGGGAATCGGCATAAGGCCGATTTCAGGGAGTAAAGACCGAGCATCTGATCCCTGCCACCAATAAGCCACGACACAGTGACATGCCTCTTTGCCCGCACGCTGCGGCCCGCTAGTCTTGGATGACTTCAACGAGGATTGGCAATGACCGACGGTTTTTCCCAGCGCACCCCGCAGCAGGCCTTGGCGGCCCTGCTCGAGCGCTTCACTCCGCAACGCCTGCTGCTGGTGGGCACGCGCTTTCCGGCGCTGGACGCCTTCGCCCAGGCGCACCCACAGGTAACCATCGCCACGGCCGCCCCAGGCCCGCTGCCGGCCGAACTGGCAGCCCAGCGCTTTGACCTTGCGGTACTGGTGGACTGCCTGGAGCACCTGCCAAAACGCACCGGCCTGGAATTGCTCGGTGGCATTCGCAACCTCAATGCCAGCCGGGTCGCAGTGCTGGCCGACCTGGTCGCCTGTGGCTGGCAAGACACCGATTTCTTTGCCCTTGCCCTGTCGGCCAGCGAGAAATTCCGCCGTGACCAGCAGGTATTGAGCCTGTTCACCTATGATCTACATGACTACAAGCAGGTACCGGACTGGCTGAATGCCAAGTTCTGGGCCAACCCTGAAAATTTCGGCAAGTACTGGTGGTGATGATGAGTGTCTCGGTCTGCCCTTGTGGCAGTGGCAACCTGCTCGACGCCTGCTGCGGGCATTACCACGCCGGCACCCCGGCGCCGGATGCCCAGGCGCTGATGCGCTCACGCTACAGTGCCTACGTGCTGGGCCTGGTCGACTACCTGGTGGCCACCACCCTGCCGGCCCAGCAAGCCGGCCTGGACCGTGCCGCCATGGCCGCCTGGAGCGCCCAGAGCACCTGGCTGGGCCTGGAGGTGGAAAGCGCTGAGGTGCTGGGCGGCCAGCCGGAGCACGGTTTTGTCACCTTCACTGCACGTTGGCACGACCAGGAGGGTGACCATCAGCACCGCGAGCGCTCGGCGTTCGTCCAGCACGCCGGGCGCTGGTACTTCATCGACCCCACGGTCGGGCTCAAGGCCGGGCGCAACGACCCCTGCCCCTGCGCCAGCGGTCAGAAGTTCAAGAAATGCTGCGCCAGTTACGTGGGTAGCTGACCATGATCGCCCGCACCCGCCCGCTGCTGCTCGCCACCCTGATGGCATGGCTTGCACTGCTCGCGGGCTGCGCCAGCTGGGGCGGTGACGACTGGCGCGAACCCGAGGTGCACCTGGTCGAGGTGGAGACAGTCAAGGCAAGGTTGCTGGAGCAGGAGTTCGTGCTGCATCTGCGAATCGACAACCCCAATGACAGCCGCCTGTTCATCCGCAACCTGTCGTATGCCATACGCCTCAATGACCTGTTGCTGGTGCAGGATGAAACCAGCGTGTGGCGCAGTGTCGGCGGGCATGCCCGGCGTACTTTCAAGATCACCGCACGGACCAACCTGTGGCAGCACCTGAAACCGCTGGCCAAGCTGCTGAAAAGCGAACAACCACTGCATTACAGCCTGCTGGGCGAGCTGGCGACCGGGTTGCTCATCCATCGGGACCTGCACTTGTCGCGCAGTGGTGAGATAATCCCCGGCGATTACAAACCGGAGTGACCCTGCAATGTCCCAGCAACCCCACGTTCATGGCCCTGACTGCAACCACGATCATGATCACCACCACGATCATGGCCATGTACACGGCCCGCACTGCAACCACGGCCACCAGGAGCCGGTACGCAACGCCCTGAAGGACGTTGGCCGTAACGACCCATGCCCGTGCGGTAGCCAGAAAAAGTTCAAGAAGTGCCACGGCGCCTGACCTGAACAGCACTCGCGCGTCCCTGCTGCGGGCCGCGCGGAGGGTAGCCGGGGTCTAACTGGCCCTGGCAGGCCCTGAAACCTTGCGCTGCAGCAACCCTGCGGTGGCCATGAGCAGCACGATGCAGAGGGCCATGCAAATGGCATTGGTGCCATCCCAGCCGACCGTACCCAGCAACAGCGATGGGCTGAATGCACCAACGGTCGCGAACACCGCAATGGCCAGATCGTTCTTCCCTTGCATCTGCATCGCTGCCGGGCTGTTTTGCAGCGTCTGCGCCAACAGCGCCCCACCGCCCACGTAGGTCAGGTTCCAACCCAGGCCCAGGGCTATCAGTGACAAGGTCATCATCGCGTAGCTGTGCGACCACATGTTCATGGCCGTGCAACCGATCAGCAGGCACAGGCCGAGACAGATGGTGGCCCTGATGCCGAGCTTGTGGATGATGGCGCCGGTGAAGAACGACGGCGCAAACATGGCAATCACATGCCATTGAATCGCCAGGCGAACGTCGGAAAAGTCCTCATGCATGTGTTTCATGTGCATGGACGCCTGGATCATCAGCAAATTCATGATGCCGTAGCCCAGCGCGGCCACCGCCATGGCCACGGCAACCACCGGGCTCAGCGGCTCGGCGGTCGTGCCAGCCGGTTTCGCTGCACGGTCGTTACTGGCGGTGCCGGTATCGCCGGGCAGGCAGGCCGCTGTCAGCAACGACATCACCGCCAGGCCGACAAAAGCGGCGTAGCACAGCGAAAACAGCGGATACCCACCAACGTCCCTCAGCCACTCGGTGAGCGCCGGCCCGACCACGGCAGCGATCACACCACCGGCCACCACCAGGGAAAGCGCCTTGGGCTTCAGGTTCTGGGCCAGATTATCGGTGGCCGCGAAGCGATTGAAGTTGGCAAACGCAATGTAGATGCCCAATGCCGAATGGCTGATCACCAGCGTCGGGAAGTGCTGGTACTGCACCGCCAGGTAACCACTGATGCCAGACACCGCCAAAGGGACCGAGCCCAACATGAAGGCGCGCTTGCGGCCAATGCGGCTCATCAGCCTGGAGACCGGATAGGTAGCCAGCATCAGGCAGAGGAACTGGAACCCATAGGGCACAGTGGACCATGTGGCGGCAGGCGCCAGCGCCGCCCCGACAATGGCCGCCATGGTCACGGACATGACCGCAGTCGTCAGGTTGATCGATTGCGCGGTGAAATACAGGTACGTGCGCCGTGGAAGGGGGCTCGACATGGCGTGTGCTCACGGTTGGTGGACGGGTGGAATTCGGCATTGGAAAGAGGCCGACAGGTGCATGGTGGCATCTGCCGCGCCCTGAAGCTCGAACAGTCGACGCGCTTTCCGGTTAACTGTTAGGCTGTTTTTTCTAACAGCTGCTGGACCCGCCATGCGCCCGCACAGCCTTCATGACCAGTTGAAACAGCGCCTCGAAGCCGGCGAATGGCTGCCTGGCCAGCGCATGCCGTCCATCCGCAAGCTGACGGCGGCGGTTGGCTGCAGCTACCACGATGTCGTCTCCAGCTATGCCCGATTGGTAAGCGAAGGTGTGTTGACCGCCATTCCTGGCCGCGGCTACTTCGTCGCCAGCCACACACGGCAAACCGGCACAGTGGATACGCCCGCAGGCATGGCCGACGACCCGCTGTTCAAGTTGCTGCAGGGGGGCCAGCACTACACCAAACTGGGCAGCGGCTGGCTACCACCCGCCTGGCGAGACACCGAGCTGCTGGCCAGGGCAATTCGGCGCACGGCACGCCTGGAGCAGAGTTCGCTGGCAGAATATGGCGACATCCAGGGCTACCTGCCCATGCGCAAGCAGTTGTGCGTGCACCTGAAACGCCTGACCCGTGTCGATGCCCGGCCAACTCAGTTGCTGACTACGCTGGGCGCCACACAAGCGCTGGACCTGGTGGCGCGGTTGTTGATCAAGCCAGGCGATCACGTGTTCGTCGACGAGCCCGGCAATGGCAACCTGATCAAGCTGATCCAGTTGGCCGGCGGCCATGTGGTCGGGGTGCGCCGAACCCAGGACGGACCGAGCGTGGAAGACATGAAGGAGCACCTGGCCAGGCACAAGGTCAAGGCATTCTTCTGCAACAGTACCTTCCACAACCCGACCGGCGGCAACATCACCCCGCGCAATGCCTTTAGCGTCCTGCGCCTGGCGGTGGAACATGACTTCTTCGTGGTCGAGGACGATGTCTACGGCGACTTCAGCCCGGGTGTGCGCCAGACCTTTGCCGAACTGGACGACCTTGAGCGGGTCATCTACATCGGCAGCTTCTCGAAATGCCTGTCCGCCTCATTGCGCGTGGGCTACATCGCCTGCTCGGCAGAGCTGATGGAGCCGCTGACACGCCTGAAGCTGCTGACCTGCGTGGCGGTACCGGCGTTTTGCGAGCGCTTCGTCAACACCATTTTGTCCGACGGCACCTATGCCCGGCACATGCAAGACCTGCAGCAGCGCCTGATCCGGCAGCAGGCGCAGACCCAGCAGTTGTTGCGGGCGCGTGGCTGGCAATTCGACATAACGCCCCAAGGTGGCATGTTCCTGTGGGTCTACCACCCCGAACTGGCCGACCTGAGGCCCTTCATGCGTCGCCTGGAACAGCACAAGGTGCTATTGATGCCAGGCTCGGCCTTCGCCGTCAGCCGTGACTATCAACGCCTTGCTCGCATCAATTGCACGCACTTTTCCGACGCCGTGGCCGAACATTTCAAGGTTTGAGTGAATGTCTTGATTTTTGAGGTGGCGCGCAAATCGAGCGCCGCCCGCGCGGCGCTTCGCAGCACAAGGCTGCTCCTACATCTGTTTCGGGCCAGTAATGCCTATGCCAGTGCACGCGACCGCCTTGTTCGTACAACGCGATATCGAGCCATGCGCCAAAGCGTTCGCGCACAAACCTCACAGGAATAATTGGCCCGAAACAAATGTAGGAGCAGCCTTGTGCTGCGAAGCGCCGCGCGGGCGGCGCTCGATCTCACAGGCACCGCACACCCCACGCCAAGCACAAAAAATAAACCGCCCAGGGACCTTGCACGGCGTCTGCGCGCTCACTACCTTAGCGCCTTTCGAAACCCGCCACGCCTTGCAGGAGCCCTTGTCATGGCCGCCCCCGCCTTTCCTCCATTCCGCCCGCGGTTCGCAACCGCTGCCACGCTGTTCGGCATGCTCGTGCTGGCCGGCTGCCAGACGGGCGGCTACCAGGACAGCGTGCCGCCGACCAGCGGTGTGCAGCCACTCAAGGGCCTGGCGCAGAACGTCTCGGTACGGCGCAACGCAATGGGCGCACCACTGATCGAAAGCAGCAGCTTCCATGACGCCCTGTTCAGCCTGGGCTATGTGCATGCCGGCGACCGCATCGAGCAGATGGTCGCCATGCGCCTGCTGGCCCAGGGCCGCCTGGCAGAACTGGCCGGCAGCGACGCGCTGGACATCGACCGCCTGATGCGCGCGGCCAACCTCAAGCAGAGCGCCACCCAGCAGTACGCCGACGCGTCGCCACGGCTCAAGCGCTTCTTCGAAGTGTATGCACGCGGGGTCAACGCCTACCTGTTCCGCTACCGCGACAAGCTGCCCGCCGGCCTGGCCAGCAGTGGCTACCGCCCCGAATACTGGAAGCCCGAGGACTCGGCACTGATCTTCACCCTGTATGCGTTCAGCCAGTCGGTGAACCTGCAGGAAGAACTGAGCGCCCTGACCCTGGCGCAAAAAGCCGGCAGCGACAAGCTGGCCTGGCTGCTACCCGGCGCCCCGGACGAGCCGTTGGCCGAAGCCGAAGTGGACAAGCTCAAGGGCCTGAACCTGGCCAGCCAGTTGCCGGGGCTGCCAGCCCTGGCAACCGCCAGCCAGAAGCTGGCCGACCTCGACCTTCTGGGCAGCCCGGGCTCGGCCAACCTGGCCCTGGCGCCGCAGCGCAGCCGCAGCGGCAAAAGCTTGCTGGCCAGCGACAGCCGAGCCGCCTGGGCCCTGAGCCCGGTGCAGATCCACACCGGCAAGTACCAGGTCGCCGGCCTGTCGTTGCCTGGCCTGCCGATCGTGCTGGCCGGCTACAACGGCAAGCTGGCCTGGAGCAGCAGCGCGGTCATGGCCGACAACCAGGATTTGTATCTGGAGCAACTGCGCTACCAGGGCAGCCAACTGAGCTACCTCGCCGACGGCAAATGGCTGCCGGCCCGCGCCCGTAGCGAAACCTTCTTCGTCCGCGGCCAGCGCCCGCTGCGCGAGGTGATGTACGACACCCGCCACGGCACCCTGCTGGCCCAGCCAGGCAATGCCAGCCTGGGCCTGGCGCTGAACCTGCCACAGTTCAAGGGCGACCGCAGCCTGGATGCGCTGTTCGACCTGACCCGTGCCAAGAGCGTGGAGCGTGCCTTCGACAGCACCCGTGAAGTGACCGCCGCCGCCCTCAACTTCGTCTTCGCCGAACCCGAGCACATCGGCTGGCAAGTCAGTGGCCGCTACCCCAACCGTCGCGAAGGCCAGGGCCTGCTGCCGTCGCCGGGCTGGGACGGGCGCTACGACTGGGACGGCTATGCCGACCCGATGCTGCACCCTTACGATCAGGACCCGCCCGCCGGCTGGATCGGCCACGCCAACCAGCGCAGCCTGCCGCGTGGCTATGGCATGCAGCTGTCCAGCACCTGGTACTACCCCGAGCGCGCCGAGCGCCTGGCCCAGCTGGCCGGCAATGGCCGCCACGACAGCCGCAGCCTGATGGCCCTGCAGAACGACCAGACCACCCTGCTGGCCGACAAGCTCAAGCAGATGTTCGACGCCCCGGGCATGGCCCAGCCGCTCAAGCAGGCGATCGATGCCCTGCCCGCCGCACAGCGTGACAAGGCCCGCGACGCGCTGGCCCGGCTCGAGGCCTTCGATGGCCGCCTGAGCCCGGTGTCGGCCGATGCCGCACTGTACGAACTGTTCCTCCAGGAAGTCGCCCGGCAAACCTTCCTCGATGACCTGGGCCCGGAATCCGGCCCGGCCTGGCAGGCTTTCGTCAGCAATGCGCGGTTGTCGTTCTCGGCGCAGGCCGACCACCTGCTGGGCCGCGACGACAGCCCGTTCTGGGATGACCGCAATACCCCGCAGAAAGAAGACAAGCCGGCCATTCTCGCCCGCAGCCTGGCGGGCGCTGTGGATGCCGGCACCGCGCAACTGGGCGCCGACCGCCGCGCCTGGCAGTGGGGCAAGCTGCACCAGTACCGCTGGCCGGCACCGGCCTATCATGGCCTGGGCGATGCCCTCGGTCGCTCGCCGCTGGCTGCCGGTGGCGACTTCACCACCCTGGCCCTGACGCCATATGCCTGGGGCAGCGAATTCGACACCCGCCTGCCGGCCTCGGCACGGATGATCGTCGACTTCGGCCAGGCCGAGCCGTTGCAGGTGCTGACCAGCAGCGGGCAGTCCGGCAACCCGGCCAGCAGGCATTACAGCGATGGGCTGGATGCCTGGTTCCAAGGGCGCTTCATGAGCCTGCCACTGCAGCAGCAGAACTTCGGGCGGGCGTATGGCAACCAGCGTTTGACGTTGGTGCCTGGGCGCTAGTGGAGCCTTTCCTGCTTACCGGCAGCCGCCCAGCTACCTAGCATCCTCGGTGCCGCACTGTTCCCGGACAGGTGCGGCACACTTTCCATCAAGAGGATGATGAACATGGCTACAGAAACCCTGAAAATTGAAATTTCCTGGCCTGATACGCTCAAAGTTCCAGCTGGCGCTACCATCAATGCACAACTTTGGGTGGGAAGCGCAATCGCCGACTACCGCATGATCAGCGACGGAGATGCCAGCGCCCCTGCGGTTTCTTCACCTGTCACCCTGGAAATCGCTTATGACACCGAGGACCTGCTGCCCGACAGCGTCGATACCACTTGGGATCACTTCCGTGCTTCGCCATATCTGATGCATGGCGGCAAACGCCTGAACATCGCCCGCGTCGCCAAGATCAGCATCGAAGAAGCCCGAAAATCGGGCTGGAAGGTCGCTATTTCCTGACGCGGGTCTGGCAGCCCTCGAGAGGGCTGCCTCACACATAGAACTTGTCGCAGGCCTCGACACTCTGACCTAGCAAGCCCTACTCCAGACGTTGAGCCATGGACCTCGTCATCGCCCGCCCCGAAGGCCTGTACTGCCCGCCCGGTGATTTCTACATCGACCCGTGGCGCCCCGTAGACCGCGCTGTTATTACCCATGGTCACGGCGACCATGCCCGCGTAGGCAACCGCCATTACCTCACCGCCGCCCCAGGCGCCGGCATCCTGCGCAGCCGCCTGGGCCAGGACATCGACCTGCAAACCCTGCCGTACGGCGAACGCCTGCTCCACCATGGCGTAACCCTGAGCCTGCACCCAGCCGGGCATGTACTGGGCTCGGCGCAAGTGCGCCTGGAGTACCAGGGCGAGGTCTGGGTCGCCTCCGGCGACTACAAAGTGGAGCCCGACGGCACCTGCACGCCGTTCGAACCGGTGCGCTGCCACACGTTCATAACCGAATCGACCTTCGGCTTGCCCATCTACCGTTGGCCCAGCCAGGGCGAGATCTTCACCGGCATCAATACCTGGTGGCGCGCCAATTGCGAACAGGGCAAAGCCAGCGTGCTGTTCTGCTATGCCTTCGGCAAGGCCCAGCGAATCCTCCATGGGCTGGACGCCAACATTGGTCCTGTCCTCGTGCATGGCGCTGTCGAACCACTCAACCGGGTGTACCGGGACGCTGGCGTCTACCTTCCGCAAACCCGCTATGTCGGCGATATCCCACGCAACGACCCGCTGCTGCGCCAGGCACTGGTCCTGGCACCGCCTTCGGCGGGTGGCAGCAGCTGGATGAGCCGTTTCGGCGACTACAGCGATGCCTTTGCCAGTGGCTGGATGCTGTTGCGCGGCACCCGCCGCCGGCGCGGGGTAGACCGAGGCTTCGTGCTCTCGGACCATGCCGATTGGCCGGGATTGCTCTGGGCCATCGGCCAGACCGGCGCAGAACGCGTGATGGTCACCCATGGCTCGGTCAATGTGCTGGTGCGCTACCTCATCGAACAAGGCCTTGATGCCCGCGCCTTCGTGACCGAGTACGGCGAGGAAGATGACGTGGTAGCCGCGGAGCCAGACGCATGAAAGCATTCGCCGAGCTGTACCTGAGGCTGGATGCGACTACCTCCAGCACTGCAAAGCTCACGGCGCTACGCGAGTATTTCAGCACCGCCCCGGCTGGGGATGCCGCCTGGGCGGTGTACTTCCTGGCTGGTGGCCGCCCTCGCCAACTGGTGCCTACACGCGTGCTGCGGGAGCTGGCCGGCAGGTTGGCGGGGCTGCCTGACTGGCTGTTCGAGGAATGCTACCAGGCCGTTGGCGACCTGGCCGAAACCATTTCCCTGCTGGTACCGGAAAGCCGCCACCCTGGCGACGATGGCCTCGCCCGCTGGGTCGAAGCCCATCTGCTGCCATTGCGCGGCCTGCCAGTCGAGGAGATCCAGCAACGCCTGCCGCCTCTTTGGGCCCAGCTGGACCGCCCCAGCCTGATGCTCTGCCTGAAACTCATCACTGGCAGCTTTCGCGTGGGCGTATCGAAGCTGTTGGTCACTCGCGCCCTCGCGCAACTGGCGGGGCTGGATGCCAAACGCGTGGCCCAGCGCCTGGTTGGCTACACCGACATCAGCCACCGCCCGACGGCAGCCAGCTATCAACGGCTGATAGCCCCGGAATCAGACGATGAACATAGCTTGCGTGGCGGCCAGCCCTACCCGTTTTTCCTGGCCCACCCCCTGCAGGTATCAACCGAACAGCTCGATATACTGCTCGGGCCGCCGAGCGAATGGCAAATCGAGTGGAAATGGGACGGCATTCGCGCCCAGGTGGTCAAGCGCGAAGGCCAGCTGTGGGTCTGGTCGCGCGGTGAGGAACTGGTCACCGAACGCTTCCCCGAATTGCACAGCCTGGCGCAGACGCTACCCGACGGTGTCGTGCTCGATGGCGAGATCCTGGTTTGGAAACCTGGTGGCTCAGCGGCTGAGCTGGCTGTGCAGCCATTTGCCCTGTTGCAGCAGCGCCTGGGACGCAAGACCTTGGGCAAGAAGCTGCTGAGCGACGCACCGGTCGTGCTGCAGGCCTACGACCTGCTGGAATGGCAAGGCGAGGACTGGCGCAGCCGCCCGCAGCATGCACGCCGCCAGCAGCTGGAGCAGGTACTTGAGCAGCACCCATTGGCCCCGGTATTGCTCTCGCCTCTGCTCGAAGGCCAGGACTGGGCCGACCTTGCCCGCCAGCGCGAACAGTCCCGCAGCCTGGGGGTGGAAGGGCTGATGCTGAAACAGCGAGAGGCGTTGTATGGCGTGGGGCGCACCAAGGACATGGGCACCTGGTGGAAATGGAAGATCGACCCGTTCAGCGTCGATGCCGTGCTGATCTATGCCCAGCGCGGCCACGGCCGGCGGGCCAGCTTGTACAGCGACTACACCTTCGCCGTGTGGGACGCGCCAGCCGGTACGCCGGGTCGGGCACTGGTCCCCTTTGCCAAGGCCTATTCAGGGCTCAGTGACGAAGAAATGCGCAAGGTCGACGCCATCATCCGCAAGACCACCGTTGAAACCTTCGGGCCGGTGCGCAGCGTGACGCCGAAGCTGGTGTTCGAGTTGGGCTTCGAGGGCATCGCCCTGTCCAGGAGGCACAAGAGCGGCATCGCCGTGCGCTTTCCGCGGATGCTGCGCTGGCGGCTGGACAAGCCAGTGGAAGAAGCGGATGACCTGGCTACATTGCAGGCGCTGCTGGCCTGAAACAATTTCTGGACCGTGCTGGCTTCTTCGCGGGTAAACCCGCTCCCACAGGTCATGCACAAAAGCTGAGTTTTGTGCGATCCCTTTGGGAGCGGGTTTACCCGCGAAGAAGCCAGCGCGGTGGCCAGGAGGGCACCGATGCAGGCGCAAGGCCAAAAACTGTGCTTCTATCTGTGTGCCGCCCCGTGTCGCAGACCGTTTTCGCCACGCACCCAGGACCACCATGCACCACTCAACTCATGACCTGCTCTCGCCCGTTCCGGGCATCACACGCCAGTTGCACAGCTTCCACTTCGGACCTCGCGGTGGCGGCAAAGTCTATATCCAGGCCTCGCTGCATGCCGACGAGCTGCCCGGCATGCTGGTGGCCTGGCACCTCAAAAGCCGCCTGGGTGAACTGGAACAGCAAGGCCGCCTGCAGCGCGAGATCATCCTGGTGCCGGTGGCCAACCCGGTCGGCCTGGAACAAGTGCTGCTGGACGCGCCGCTGGGGCGATTCGAACTGCAAAGCGGCGAGAACTTCAACCGTAACTTCGTCGATCTTTCCGACAGCATCGGCGACCAGATCGAAGAACACCTGACCGAAGACCCGGCACACAACCTCGCGCTGATCCGCGAATACCTGCGGCGGGGGCTGGACGCACACCCGGCGCGCACACCGCTGCAGGCCCAACGCCTGATATTGCAGCGCCTTGCCTGCGATGCCGACATGGTGCTGGACCTGCACTGCGACTTCGAGGCGGTCGAGCACCTGTACACCACGCCAGACGCCTGGCCGCAGATCGAACCGCTGGCCCGCTACCTGGGTGCCCAAGCCAGCCTGCTTGCCACCGACTCTGGCGGGCAGTCGTTCGATGAATGCTTCAGCCTAGTCTGGTGGCAGCTGCAACAACGCTTCGGCAAACGTTTCCCGATTCCGCTGGGCTGCTGCTCGGTCACCGTCGAGTTGCGCGGCCAGGCCGATGTCAGCCACGACCTGGCCAGCAAGGACTGCCAGGCGATCCTCGACTTCCTTACCCATGCGGGGGTCATCGAAGGCGCAAGCCCGGCCCTGCCCGCCTTGCGCTGCCCGGCCACGCCGCTGGCCGCAGTAGAACCGGTGATAACGCCACTGGGTGGGTTGCTGGTGTACCACGCCCGGCCAGGCCAGCACCTGGAGGCGGGCCAGCTGATCGCTGAAGTCATCGACCCGCTCAACGACCGGGTGACGGCCATCCGCAACAGCCAGCCCGGCCTGCTGTATGCACGTAACGTACGGCGCATGGCTACCGCAGGCATGGTCATCGCCCACGTCGCAGGCGAGCAGGTGTGCCGCAGCGGCTATCTGCTGGCAAACTGATCCGGTAAAACCATTGCGCCTGGCTGGTTGTCTGTAGAAACACAGCCACCGAAGGACCCTATGCCCCATGCCCGCCGCCACCGACCTCGCCAAGGCCTGGTTCGCCAAGCGTGGCTGGAAGCCTTTCGCTTTCCAGCGCCGTGTCTGGGCCGCCGTGGAACGGGGCGAATCCGGCTTGCTGCATGCCAGTACCGGTGCCGGCAAGACCTACGCGGTATGGCTCGCCGCATTGAGGGCCTTCAAGGCCGAAGCCCAAGGACGTCATGCTGCACCCTTGCAGGTGGTGTGGGTTACCCCCATGCGAGCCTTGGCCGCCGACACCGCCCGCGCACTGCAGATGCCGCTGGACGACCTGGGCCTGCCCTGGAGCGTGGGCATTCGCAGCGGCGACACCGGCAGTGCCGAACGTGCCCGGCAAGCACGGCGCCTGCCCAGTGTACTGGTCACTACCCCTGAAAGCCTTACGCTGCTGTTGACCCGGGCACAAGCTCGCGAAGACTTCGCCACACTGCGGCTGGTAGTGGTGGACGAATGGCACGAACTACTGGGCAACAAGCGTGGGGTACAACTGCAACTGGCTTTGGCCCGCCTGCGCCACTGGCACTCGAGCCTGCCGACCTGGGGCCTGTCCGCGACCCTCGGCAATCTCCAACATGCGCTGGACGTATTGCAGCCACAAGGCGGCCTGCTGGTACAAGGCCGACAGGACAAGCAGTTGCAGATCGATACCCTGCTGCCAACGGCCATCGAGCGCTTCCCCTGGGCCGGGCACATGGGTTTGAAGATGCTCGATCAGGTCAGCCGGGAGATAGATGCCAGCACTAGTTGCCTTGTCTTCACCAACACTCGGGCGCAGGCCGAACTCTGGTACCAGGCCCTGCTCGAGGTACGCCCCGAGTGGGCCGGGCTGATTGCCTTGCACCATGCCTCACTGGCCCGCGATACCCGTGACTGGGTCGAGCGCAGCCTCAAGCAAGGCAACCTGAAGGCAGTGATCTGCACCTCCAGCCTGGACCTGGGGGTGGACTTCCTTCCCGTGGAGCGCGTACTGCAGATCGGTTCCGCCAAGGGCATTGCCCGTCTCGTGCAACGGGCCGGGCGCTCCGGCCATGCGCCGGGGCGGCGCTCCCGGGTTACTCTGGTGCCCACCCACAGCCTGGAACTGGTGGAAGCAGCCGCCGCCAGGCACGCCCTGGCAGCCGGGCACATCGAAGCCCGGCATTCGCCACGCTTGTGCATGGACGTGCTGGTGCAACACTTGGTAAGCATGGCTTTGGGCAGCGGCTTTCACCCGCAGCAGTTGCTGGCCGAAGTGCGCAGTACCTGGGCCTTCAGCGAATTGCGCGACAGCCAGTGGCAATGGGCGCTGGACTTCGTCTGCCATGGCGGCAGCTCACTCAGCGCCTACCCAGACTACCAGCGCGTCGAGCGCCAGCCCGACGGCACTTACAAGGTTGCCAGCGAACGTTTGGCACGTCGCCACCGCATGAGTATCGGTACCATCGTCAGCGACGCCAGCCTGCAGCTCAAGTACTGGAGCAAGGGTGGTGGGGGCAAGGCGCTGGGCAGCGTCGAAGAGGCGTTCATTGCCCGTTTGCGCCCTGGCGACACCTTGGTGTTCGGCGGGCGAGTGCTGGAACTGGTGCGCGTGGAAAACATGACGGCCTACGTACGCCGCAGTACCGCGCGCAAGGCAGCGGTTGCACGCTGGAATGGTGGCCGCATGCCGCTCTCCAGCGAACTGGCCGACGCACTGGTCGAGCAGCTCGGCGCAGCAACCCAAGGGCGCTTTCAAAGCCCGGAGATGCGTGCAGTACGCCCCCTGCTGGCCTTGCAGGCGCAATGGTCGGCGCTGCCCACCCCCGAAACGCTGCTGGCAGAAACCTTCAAGTCGCGCCAGGGTTGGCACCTGTTCCTGTATCCGTTCGCCGGGCGCATGGCCAACCTTGGCCTGGCCAACCTGATCGCCTGGCGGGTGAGCCGCGTGCAGCCGCTTTCGGTTTCGATTGCGGTCAATGACTACGGGTTCGAACTGCTCAGCCCGGGCAACGTGGACTGGGCCACACACCTTCCGCAGGCACTTGGTACCGAACACCTGCTGGATGATGTACTGGCCAGCCTCAACGCAGGAGAAATGGCGTTGCGTCGTTTTCGCGAGATCGCACAGATTGCCGGGTTGGTGTTTGGCGGGTATCCGGCGGCGCAGAAAAGCCTCAGGCAGATCCAGGCCTCCAGCGGCTTGTTTTATGAGGTATTTCGCAAGCATGACACCGGCAACCTGCTGCTGGCCCAGGCACGGGACGAGGTGCTGAATGAGGAACTGGAGATCGAGCGGTTGCACCGGCAATTGCTGAAGATGGGCCAGTTACAGCTGGAACTGCGACCACTCAAACGGCCCGGACCGTTGGCATTTGCCTTGCTGGTGGAAGGCATGCGCGAAACGTTGAGCACCGAGAGACTGGCGGACCGGATTGCGAGGATGGTCGCGGAGCTGAACAGTGCGGCGGACGCTACGGAATGACCAACCTTTTACCCATCGAACACCATGGCCAAGTGCTATGGCTGCTTTCGGACAAGGCCATCTACTGGCCAGCCCGTCATGCCCTGCTGGTGGCCGACCTGCACATCGGCAAGGCAGCAAGCTATCGCGCCTTGCACCAACCGGTACCGCGCGGCACCACCGAGGCGACACTCGCTCGCCTGGATGCATTGCTGGCAAGGCATGATTGCGAGCAACTGATCATTCTTGGCGATTTTCTGCATGCGCGCGCAGCGCAGGCACCGGCAACTTTGGCAACGCTGCAGGCCTGGCGAGAGCGCCACAGAACCCTGAAAATCGTGCTGATCCGCGGCAATCACGATCGAAACGCCGGTGACCCACCCGCGTCACTCGGTATCGAAGTCGTGAGCGAACCCTGGCTGTTGGGACCCTTTGCGCTACAG
This sequence comes from Pseudomonas sp. ABFPK, assembly GCF_001586765.1. NCBI lineage: Bacteria > Pseudomonadati > Pseudomonadota > Gammaproteobacteria > Pseudomonadales > Pseudomonadaceae > Pseudomonas > Pseudomonas sp. ABFPK. Next base: position 56,722 of record NZ_LQXW01000002.1, read on the forward strand.
CACGAACCCCGCCCCCACCCGACCCAACCGGTGTTGGCAGGGCACGTACACCCGGTATTCGTCCTGCGCGGCAAGGCTCGGCAACGCCTGCGATTGCCCTGCTTCCTGATCGATGGACAGGTCAGCCTGCTGCCGGCGTTCGGTGAATTTACCGGGGGTTGGGAAATTGCCCCCACGGGCGCCAGCCGGGTGTTCCTGACCGGTGCAGACCGCGTCTGGCCGCTCTAGCCCGGATCACTCAGGCTACAGGTGCCGGTGGAGGCTCGTCCGGCAGGGTCGGCTCGCCCGGCTCCATGGGTGGTGTTTCACCGGGCTCCGGCGGTTGCGGGGTATCCGGGTCAGGCTGGTGGGGCACGCCCCCCGCCTGCATCGGCAGCGGGTGTGCCAGCAGTGACCATGGTAGCAACCCGACGTGGTTGGGCTGCAGGCCTGCCAGCTTGGCACTGATTGCGGGGTGGAGTTTCATTGGCTGCTCCTGGCAAGGCCGCTACGCGTCATGCGTACCGGCGTTATCCAGTTGGAGTGCCAAAGGCGCGGGGAATTCCCCGCGCTTGTCGGCTCAGGTACGCGGCAGGGTGACGCCGCGCTGGCCCTGGTACTTGCCGCCACGGTCCTTGTACGACACTTCGCATTCTTCGTCGGACTGCAGGAACAGCATCTGGGCCACACCTTCGTTGGCGTAGATCTTCGCCGGCAGCGTGGTGGTATTGGAGAACTCCAGTGTCACATGGCCTTCCCACTCGGGCTCGAGCGGGGTGACATTGACGATGATGCCGCAACGGGCGTAGGTGCTCTTGCCCAGGCAGATGGTCAACACATCACGCGGAATGCGGAAATACTCGACGGTACGCGCCAGGGCGAAGGAGTTCGGCGGGATGATGCACACGTCGCTCTTGATGTCGACGAAACTGCCTGCATCGAAGTTCTTCGGGTCGACGGTGGCCGAGTTGATGTTGGTAAACACCTTGAATTCGTCGGCGCAGCGCACGTCGTAGCCGTAGCTGGAGACGCCGAAGGAGATCACCCGGCTGTCCTGTTCGCCGCGCACCTGGCGCTCGACGAACGGTTCGATCATGCCGTGTTCCTGCGCCATGCGGCGAATCCACTTGTCCGATTTGATGCTCATGGCGGGGTGTCCTGAAGAGTTGCGAGGTGAAAAATCGAGACGCGCATCTTACCGGTCCCGGCGCCCAGGTTAAAGTTCCATGCCTCATCCCGCGCCGGGCGGGGGCTTCAGCCGCCGTCGATCCGAATTTGCGTAAAGCGCCTTCTGACCATTGGCAGGTTGCGGAAAGTGGGGTAAGGTGGCGCCACTGTGCTGCACGTGACACCGAGAATCTCTAGTTTGATGCACGATCCTGATCGGCCCATCGCTGAATTTTCTGCTCTCTTTGCGCTCAGTCCCGGCCAGGGTTTTTCCTGACCGTTATCAAATTGTCCAAGGAGACAGAAAAATGTCCAACCGTCAATCCGGTGTTGTTAAGTGGTTCAACGATGAGAAAGGCTACGGCTTCATCACCCCTCAGTCGGGCGACGACCTGTTCGTGCACTTCAAAGCCATCCAAGCTGACGGCTTCAAAACCCTGAAAGAAGGCCAGGCTGTTACTTTCGTCGCTACCCGCGGCCAGAAAGGCATGCAGGCTGAAGAAGTTCAGATCGCCTAAGTCGATCGAAGCTTCCTAGCTTTCAAAAAACCCGCCTTCCGGCGGGTTTTTTTATGCCTGGTCGAAAGACCGAGTCTGCCTCTTCGCGGGTAAACCCGCTCCCACAGGGACAGCGCGGTACTTGAAGTCTGCGCTGTACCTGTGGGAGCGGGTTTACCCGCGAAGCAGGCGACTCGGTCTGCCAGTCAATCTTCGCTGATGGTAATGCTAGGCATCGCCGGCGCAGCAGCTTCCTGCAGCACGATCCGCGCGCCCACCTGACGGGCCAGCTCCTGATAGACCATCGCAATCTGGCTTTCCGGCTCGGCGATCGCCGTCGGCTTGCCACTATCGGCCTGCTCGCGAATCAGCATCGACAGCGGCAACGACGCCAACAGGTCGACGCCATACTGGCTCGCCAGCTTCTCGCCACCGCCTTCGCCGAACAGGTGCTCGGCATGACCGCAGTTCGAGCAGATGTGCACGGCCATGTTCTCCACCACGCCCAGCACCGGGATGTTGACCTTGCGGAACATCTCCACGCCCTTCTTGGCATCCAGCAGGGCCAGGTCCTGCGGGGTGGTGACGATCACCGAACCGGCAACCGGTACCTTCTGCGCCAGGGTCAGCTGGATGTCACCGGTGCCCGGCGGCATGTCGATCACCAGGTAATCCAGGTCGTCCCAGGCAGTCTGGGTCACCAGCTGCAGCAGCGCGCCGGAAACCATAGGGCCACGCCATACCATCGGCGTGTTGTCGTCGGTAAGGAACGCCATGGACATGACTTCCACGCCATGGGCCTTGATCGGCACGAACCACTTCTGCTCGCGAATCTGCGGGCGGGTGCCTTCGGCGATGCCGAACATCACGCCCTGGCTGGGGCCATAGATATCGGCATCGAGAATACCCACCCGCGCGCCCTCGCGAGCCAGCGCCAGGGCCAGGTTGGCAGCGGTGGTCGACTTGCCCACACCGCCCTTGCCCGAGGCCACGGCGATGATGTTCTTGACGTTGGCCATTGCCGGCACCTGGGCCTGGGCCTTGTGCGCAGCCACCACGCAGTCGATCGACACCTGGGCACTGCTGACGCCCTCCAGGTTGCCGATGGCGGTCTGCAGCACCTGGGCCCAGCCGTTCTTGAACAGCCCTGCGGCATAACCCAGTTGCAATTGCACGCTGACCTGGCCGCCCTGGATATCGATTGCGCGCACACAGCCGGCGCTGATCGGGTCCTGGTTCAGGTAGGGGTCGGTGTACTGGCGAAGCACGCCTTCGACGGCGGCACGGGTGACGGCACTCATGGAGACTCCCAATGGCAAACTGAATGTAAAACAGACGCCTATCCTAACCCGTCAATCGTCAGCAGATGCGCATGCGGGGTGAAATATCTTCGCCAGCCCTTTATAGTGGCCGATCAACCTCATTTTTACCCCGTCGCCAGATAAGTAGCCGAGCCACCATGTCCGAGCCACGTCAGATTCTCGTCACCAGCGCCTTGCCCTATGCCAACGGATCGATCCACCTTGGCCATATGCTCGAGTACATCCAGACAGACATGTGGGTCCGCTTCCAGAAGCTGCGCGGCAACCAGTGCATCTACGTCTGCGCCGACGACGCCCACGGTTCGGCCATCATGCTGCGCGCCGAGAAGGAAGGCATCACCCCGGAACAGCTGATCGCCAACGTCCAGGCCGAACACAGCAGCGACTTCGCCGACTTCCTGGTGGACTTCGACAACTTCCACTCCACCCACAGCGAAGAAAACCGCGAGCTGTCGGGCCTGATCTACGCGCGCCTGCGAGACGCCGGGCACATCGCCACCCGTTCGGTAACCCAGTATTTCGACCCGGAAAAGGGGATGTTCCTCGCCGACCGCTTCATCAAGGGCACCTGCCCCAAGTGCGCGGCCGAAGACCAGTACGGCGACAACTGCGAGAAATGCGGCGCCACCTACGCGCCCACCGAGCTGAAGAACCCCAAGTCGGCCATCTCTGGTGCCACCCCGGTATTGCGTGATTCCCAGCACTTCTTCTTCAAGCTGCCGGACTTCCAGGCCATGCTGCAGCAGTGGACCCGTAGCGGCACGCTGCAGGACGCGGTAGCCAACAAGCTGGCCGAATGGCTGGACTCGGGCCTGCAGGAGTGGGACATCTCGCGCGACGCGCCGTACTTCGGCTTCGAGATCCCAGGCGAGCCAGGCAAGTACTTCTACGTGTGGCTGGATGCACCGATCGGCTACATGGCCAGCTTCAAGAACCTTTGTGCACGCCGCCCGGAGCTGGACTTCGACGCGTTCTGGAACGAAGGCTCCAAGGCCGAGCTGTACCACTTCATCGGCAAGGACATCGTCAACTTCCACGCCCTGTTCTGGCCAGCCATGCTCGAAGGCGCGGGCTTCCGCAAGCCGAGCGCGGTCAACGTGCACGGCTACCTGACCGTGAACGGCGCCAAGATGTCCAAGTCGCGCGGCACCTTCATCAAGGCCCGCACCTACCTCGACCACCTGCAGCCGGAATACCTGCGCTACTACTACGCCGCCAAGCTGGGCCGTGGCGTCGATGACCTGGACCTGAACCTCGAAGACTTCGTGCAGAAGGTCAACTCCGACCTGGTTGGCAAGGTGGTCAACATCGCCAGCCGCTGCGCCGGTTTCATCCACAAGGGCAATGAAGGCGTGATGGTGGCTGGCGATGCTGCACCGGAGCTGACCGAAGCCTTCCTGGCGGCCGCCCCGTCGATCGCCGACGCCTATGAAGGCCGCGACTTCGGCCGTGCCATGCGCGAAATCATGGCGCTGGCCGATCGCGCCAACGCCTGGATCGCTGACAAGGCCCCATGGTCGCTGGCCAAACAGGAAGGCAAGCAGGATGAAGTTCAGGCCATCTGCGCCCAAGGCATCAACCTGTTCCGTCAGCTGGTGATCTTCCTCAAGCCGGTGCTGCCGGTACTGGCTGCCGACGCCGAGGCCTTCCTCAACGTGGCACCACTGACCTGGAACGACCACCTGTCGCGCCTGGAAAACCACCAATTGAACCCGTTCAAGGCGCTGATGAGCCGCATCGAACCGGCCAAGGTCGAAGCCATGGTCGCCGCCAGCAAGGAAGACCTGCTGGCCGCCGAAGCCAAGGCCCCGGCCGGCAATGGCGAGCTGGCCAAGGACCCACTGTCGGCGGAAATCGAGTTCGACACCTTCGCTGCCGTCGACCTGCGCGTGGCGCTGATCGTCAAGGCCGAGGCCGTACCGGGCGCGGACAAGCTGCTGCAACTGACCCTGGACATCGGTGACGAGCGCCGCAACGTGTTTTCCGGCATCAAGTCGGCGTACCCCGACCCGTCCCAGCTGGAAGGCCGGCTGACCATGATGGTGGCCAACCTCAAGCCACGGAAGATGCGCTTTGGGGTGTCCGAAGGGATGGTCATGGCGGCCGGGCCTGGCGGTGAAGAGATCTACCTGCTGAGCCCGGACAGCGGTGCCAAGCCAGGCCAGCGCATCAAGTAACAAAACCTGCTGGACCTTGTGGGAGCGGGCGTGCCCGCGAAACTGACTACGCGGTGCATGGCACCGGCGTTTCCGGTGTTCGCGGGCACGCCCGCTCTCACAATGACTCCGGCACCTTGATGCCAAACCCGGACAATCGCCCCGATTCCCGGCTATCGTCATCTCATGAGCGACTACATCCTGGTACTGATCAGCGCTGCGCTGGTCAATCACCTGTGCCTGCAACAACAGCCATTCCCAAGGCTGCACCTCCACGTGCACGGCCTCGCCTGCGCACTGTGCATTGCCTTGGGCGTGATCGGCGCACAACTACTGGTGCGCGGGGTGCTTGCCCCACTGCAAGCCCAGGACCTTGCCCTGTTCCTGTTGTTGCCCTGGCTGGCCGTGCTTGCCTGGGGCGTACCATGGCTACTGACAAGATGGCGCCCGAGCTGGCCGGTGACGCAACTGCCCGCGCTGCTGTTGAGCAACGCGGTAGTACTGGGCTTGACCCTGCAACAGGCAAGCGACGAAAGCACATGGCTCGCTACCTTGCTGCAAGGCCTGCTGGCCGGCGGCGGCTTCTGGCTGGCGTTGGTGCTGTTCGCCGACCTGCGCCAGCGCAGCGCTCATGCCGACGTCCCCGGGGCAATGCGCGGCCTGCCCATCGAACTGCTTGGGGCCGGAGTAATGGCCATGGCGTTTTCCGGCTTCAACGGGCTGTTCGCCCAATGACCGCCAAGCCCGACCCGCGGCTACGCACCAGCATGGACCTGGTGTTGCTGGCCTGCGTACCTGGCCTGCTGGCGCTGTTCTGGCTGCATGGCTGGAGTTTGCTACTGAACCTGTTGCTGTGCGCAAGCACCGCGCTGCTGTGCGAGGCGCTGTTGCTTACCTTGCGAGCACAACCGCTGCGCACGGCGCTGAACGACGGCAGCGCGCTGGTGACCGCCGTGCTGCTGGCCGCCGCCCTGCCCACCCTGGCGCCCTGGTGGTTGCCTGTGGTCGCAGCCAGTGTTGCCATCGGCATCGGCAAGCAGGCCTTTGGCGGAGTCGGGCGCAACCTGTTCAACCCGGCCATGGTCGGCTACGCCTTCGTGCTGCTGAGCTTCCCGTTGCAGATGAACCATTGGCCGGGGCCGGCACCAGGCCTGCTCGACAGCCTGCAGCTGGTGTTCGCCGGCGGCGAGCAGATCGACGCCTGGGCCCGGCCGACACTGCTCGACGGCCTGCGCCACAACCGCAGCCTGACCATCGATGAACTGTTCGCCGGTCACCCGGGCTTCGGCAGCATCGGTGGACGGGGCAGCGAATGGGTCAACCTGGCGTTCCTGCTGGGCGGCCTGTTTCTGCTGCAACGCAAGGTTATCAGTTGGCATGTGCCGGTCGGTCTGCTGGCTGGGTTGTTCCTGTTCAGCCTGCTGGGCTGGAATGGCTCGGGCTCGGACTCCAACGGCTCCCCCCTGGTGCACCTGTTCTCCGGCTCGACCATGATGGCGGCGTTCTTCATTGCCACCGAACCGGTGTCCGGGCCCCGGCAGGAGTGGGCGAAGCTGGGTTTCGGCCTGGGGGCGGGCCTGCTGATCTATCTGATCCGCACCTGGGGTAGCTACCCGGACGGTACAGCGTTCGCCGTCCTGCTCATGAACCTCATGGCGCCGAGCCTCGAACGCCTGGCTCTGCAGCGTCAGAAGGCTGCCCGATGAAGCGCCTGGTACGTGATGTGGGTTTGTTGCTCCTGACCGGAGCACTGGCGCTGTCGACCACTTTGGCCTGGCGGCACTGGACCAGCGCAGCCATCGCCGACGCCGAGAAGCAACTGAATAGCCGCCAGCGGCTGGCGGTGTTGCCAGAAGGCAGTTACGACAACCAACCTTTGGACAGCCCGTTGCCCAGGCCCGCCGCACAGCGGCCAAACAGCCGCATCCTGGCAGCTTACCGGGCAACGCTGGCGGGTAAACCGACCGCCGTCATACTGGTCACAAAGGCCCAGGGCTATGCCGGGCCTATCGTGCTGAGCGTGGCCATCGCAGCGGACGGCCGACTGATCGGCAGCCAGGTGGTCGAGCAACAGGAAAGCCCTGGGCTGGGTGCACGCCTGGGTGATGCGCAGCTGAACTGGCTGGGGCAATTTGCCAACCGTCAGCTGGGCGACCACTGGGCGCTGAAGCGCGACCAGGGCGACTTTGACCAGTTGGCCGGCGCAACCGTGACCTCACGTGCAGTGATCGTCGCGCTACAGGAAGCGCTGAGCTACTTCGATGAGCAGCGCAGCGTATTGCTGGAGGGCGCCACGCATGAATAGGCTCTACCTGCTCGGCGCAAGCCTGGTGCCTCTGCTGGGCGCCACCCGAACACTGAGCGAAGGCGCCACCATAGGCGTGTGCGCAGTGCTGCTGAGCAGCCTTCACCAGCTATTAATGGCCCCCCTGCGCCGACGGTCTGTCACCTGGACCTATGTACTGGCCAGCCTGCTGGTTCTGGCGGCCCTGGCCAGTTGCTTGCAACTGGCACTGCGTGCCTGGCTGCTGCCACTGGCACTCTCCCTCGGCCACTATCCCGCACTGCTGTGCCTGCAATGCCTGGCCATTGACTACCTGCTACCCGATCAAGGGCGCTGGCGCCTGCTCGCCGGCCACCTTTGCGCGCTGCTTGCCACATGCCTGCTGCTTGGTGCCAGCCGCCAATGGCTGGCCGACGGTATCGGCCTGCACCTGGCCAGCCTGGCCCCGGGCGCCTTGCTACTGCTCGGACTGCTGTTGGCCTTGTACAATCGCCTGCGTCCGGGCCCTGCCCAATCACGTCATCAAGGAAAGCTCTGATTTCATGAATGCCGCCAAACGCCTGGAGATCTTTCGCAGGCTGCACGAAGACAACCCCGACCCGAAGACCGAACTGGCGTACACCACCCCGTTCGAGTTGCTGGTCGCCGTGACACTGTCTGCGCAATCCACCGATGTCGGCGTCAACAAGGCCACCGCACGCCTGTTCCCGGTCGCCAACACCCCCGAGGCCATCTATGCGCTGGGCGTCGAAGGCCTGAGTGAGTACATCAAGACCATTGGCTTGTACAACAGCAAGGCGAAGAACGTTATCGAAGCCTGCCGGCTGCTGATCGAACACCATGACAGCCAGGTCCCGCAGACTCGCGAAGCCCTGGAGGCGCTACCCGGCGTTGGCCGCAAGACCGCCAACGTAGTGCTCAACACAGCGTTCCGCCAGCCGACCATGGCGGTGGATACCCATATCTTCCGGGTCAGCAATCGTACGGGCATTGCGCCAGGCAAGACGGTGCTGGAAGTGGAGAAAAAGCTGATCAAGTTCGTACCAAAGGATTACCTGCTCGACGCCCACCACTGGCTGATCCTGCACGGGCGCTATGTGTGCCAGGCACGCAAGCCACGCTGTGGCAGTTGCCGGATTGAAGACTTGTGCGAGTACAAGCACAAGACCTCCGACGATTGAGTCGATAGCTCGAAACCACCCACTGCGATTGAAAAAATCTTTTTTACCAGGGTCTGCTTTCTGGTTATAAGGACGGCCAATGGCCCCTTGGCTTGGAGCGACTCATGAGTAGCGATAAAGACGACCTGTCGATCGAAGATGATTTTGTTGCCGCAGATGACGAAGCGGAACCCCAGGTGGAAACCGCAAAGACCAACCTGAGCAAGCGCCGCACCATCGACAATATGCTGGAGGAAAGGCGCCTGCAGAAGCAGTTGGCCGACTTCGACTACGATCTGTAACCTTGGCAAAGCCTCCTGGCTGGAGGCTTTACGGCCTTGGCGATCAGCTCAACCCTTGCCGTTGCGCCAGCTCGATCAAGTCGACCAGCGACCGTGCATTGAGCTTGAGCAACAGGCGCGACTTGTAGGTACTGACCGTCTTGTTGCTGAGGAACATGCTGTCGGCAATTTCCTTGTTGGAACGCCCTCGCGCCAGCTGCTGCAACACGGTCATCTCCCTTGCCGAGAGGCGGTTGACCATGTCCGTCTCGCTCCCCCCCCTTCCACGTGATACATGCAGGGCCTGGTTGGGGAAGTAGCTGTAGCCCGACAGTACGGCCTTGATGGCGCTCAGCAGTTCGGTGAGTTCCTGCTGCTTGCACACATACCCCGCCGCCCCCGCCTGCATGCAGCGCATCGAGAAGTTGCCGGGGGCCTGCGATGTCAGCACCAGCACCTTGCTGCCCGGACTGAAAGCCGTCATGCGGGTGATTACTTCCAGGCCATCCAGCTTGGGGATACCGATATCGAGCACCACGATATCCGGCAGGTGTTGCCGTGTCAGTTGCAGCGCAGCCACTCCGTTGTCGGTTTCCGCCACGACGTCATACCCATGCCGCTCCATCAGCATGCGTACGGCCAGGCGTATGACCGGATGATCATCCACGATAAGCACTTTATTCATGCGATATCCATTCATTGCTTTTGCTTTGGCCCGCCAAGATAACCTACAGAGCGCCTGCTGGCGCGGTGATTTACCGGCGAAATATATGAACAGATGGAACCTACAACACTTACAGAAATTTCCTACACTCAACTGATGTACTTGTAACAATCAAATTCCCTGTTACCGAATGAACGGTATCACCGGCCTGTAAAAGTGCACCAGTTGAAAACCGGCCGATACCTCGGGAAATGTTCAATTCAAATGCCTGAACAGGCAACATCACCAGGATTTCGAGCGATTATTCTCACGGGAAACAATCCAGTCTTTAGTTGAGCAGCGCGGTAAGGCAAAGATATGCAAAATCGCTGGAGACGACCCATATGCAACAAGTACAACCTGTCGCCCCGCTGACGATCATTGCCATCTTCGCAGGGATTATCGAAGCCTCCGCCCTTGCCACATTGCCGTTTCTCAGCGAGTCCAGTCAAAAGCTCTATACTTGGTTCCTGGTGGGCTTCCCATTCTTCCTGACGGCACTGTTCTTCCTCACGCTCAACTTCAATTACAAGTCGTTCTACGACCCGTCGCCAAACAGGACGCCAAACGACAACACATCGACACCGAGCGATGTGGCCAAGCATGCAATTCCCGGTAGTACCGGCGAAGCGCTGCAGGGCGAGCCTGTCACGTTCATGTTTTCCGGCCCCGATGCCTATCGCATGATGGAGCAGCAATTGCTGTCCGCCCTCGCCCAACCGCCTCAGCAATCTCGCACCTGGCGCTTTTGCAACCTGGACAGACGCCAGTGCGCGCAACTATCGATCAGCGCGCTTGATGAACAGGTGGCAAACGACGGCCACTGATTCCACAGAAAAAAAAACCCCGGCCTGAGCCGGGGTTCTTGCTGCACATGACGGCAATCAGAGCAGCGAGCGGCCCTTGTTGGCAGCAATGCGCATACGCAGGGCGTTGAGCTTGATGAAGCCAGCTGCATCCGCCTGGTTGTAGGCGCCACCATCTTCCTCGAAGGTAGCGATGTTGGCGTCGAACAGCGAGTCGTCCGACTTGCGGCCGACAACGGTGACGTTGCCCTTGTACAGCTTCAGGCGTACCACGCCGTTCACGTTGACCTGCGAAGCGTCGATCATCTGTTGCAGCATCAGACGCTCCGGGCTCCACCAGTAGCCGGTGTAGATCAGGCTGGCGTACTTCGGCATCAGCTCATCCTTAAGGTGAGCGACTTCGCGGTCCAGGGTGATCGACTCGATGGCACGGTGGGCCTTGAGCATGATGGTGCCACCAGGGGTCTCGTAGCAACCGCGCGACTTCATGCCGACGTAACGGTTCTCGACGATATCCAGACGGCCGATGCCATTGGCACCACCGATACGGTTCAGGTCGGCCAGGACGGTGGCCGGAGTCTTCTCGACACCGTCGATGGCAACGATGTCACCGTTGCGGTAGGTCAGCTCGATGTAGGTAGCCTGATCCGGGGCGTTCTCAGGCGAGACACTCCAGCGCCACATGTCTTCTTCGTGCTCGGTCCAGGTATCTTCCAGGACACCGCCTTCGTAGGAGATGTGCAGCAGGTTGGCGTCCATCGAGTACGGCGACTTCTTCTTGCCGTGGCGCTCGATCGGGATGCCGTGCTTCTCGGCGTAGTCCATCAGCTTCTCGCGGGACAGCAGGTCCCACTCACGCCATGGGGCGATTACCTTGACGCCTGGCTTCAGCGCGTAGGCACCCAGTTCGAAACGCACCTGGTCGTTGCCTTTGCCGGTGGCGCCGTGGGAAATGGCGTCGGCGCCGGTTTCGTTGGCAATTTCGATCAGGCGCTTGGCGATCAGCGGACGGGCGATGGAAGTACCCAGCAGGTACTCGCCCTCGTAGACGGTGTTGGCGCGGAACATCGGGAACACGAAATCACGCACGAATTCTTCGCGCAGGTCGTCGATGTAGATCTCTTTAACGCCCATTGCCTGGGCCTTGGCACGAGCCGGCTCGACCTCTTCGCCCTGCCCCAGGTCAGCGGTGAAGGTCACCACTTCGCAGTTGTAGGTATCCTGCAGCCACTTGAGAATCACCGAAGTATCAAGGCCGCCGGAATACGCCAGTACGACCTTTTTTACGTCCGCCATGCCATCACTCCACGGGGTTGTACGGAAAGGGGTCGATTCTAACGACGTTACGGATAAATTTACAGTGGGGCGACAGCTTCTGACGACAAAGCGACAAGAAGTTTCGGAAGGGCGACTTACCGTCGGAAATTATGAAATGCCCTGTGGGAGCAGCCTTCAGGACTTGGCAGGTGTTGGCTCAGGGGCCTTTTCGACAGGCTTCTCAGCCGGCTTCTCGATGACCGCCACCCGATCCAGTTCGATATTCACCCGACGATTACGCGCCCGGTTGGCAGCACTGGTGTTCTTCGCCAATGGGTAACGCTCGCCATGGAAACGCACGGTAATCTGCTCTTCCGGAACGCCGTGGGCCTTGAGGTAGTCGGCTACCGCCAGTGCCCGGCGGCGCGACATGTCGCGATTGGTCAGGCGATTGCCACTGTTGTCGGAGTGGCCGTTGAGCTCTACATGGTTAACGGTAGGGTCAGCCTTGATGTAGTCGAGGATCACATCCAGCCGTGCCTTGGCCGCGCCATCCAGCTCGAAGCCTCCCCCGGGGAAGCCCACCTGGGTCTGACGCACCTGATCGTAGTTCATCGGCAGCAGCTTGCCGGCACAGGCCTGATAGTCGTTGTAGGCCTTGGCGAAGCTGACCGGCAGCACACGCACTTCCATCGGCCTGCCCGCCTCGCCGGCATAATTGCGTACCACCGTGCTGCGCCCATCGAGCAGGCCGTTGATCAGGCGACTGGCCTGGCCCTGGGACGAACTGAACAACACCCCGGTACGGGCCATGCGCACGCTGCCCAGATTGATATCGCTGCGCCCAGGCTGCCACGGCGCAGCAGCTGCCAGCAATGTGGCCGTGCCTGTCCCCAGTACGTTGCTGTCCGAGCGCAACTGGAACACCGGCTGCTCGCCCGCGCGGCGCACGAACTCGCCACTGCCGAAACCATCGATCGGCTGGATCAGCCGGCATTCGAACTGGTCACCCTCGACCTTCCAGGCAATGTTTTCCATGCGCGTCTGGAAGGTCAGCGCACCGGCCGGCAGGCTGGCGAACAGGGTCAACAGGGCTAGGTAACGCTGGCGCACGGGCGGCTCCACAAATTCTGACGGCTTACCTGCAGGCTATCGGACGCCTGGCGGAAAACTTGATAGCCGTGCTCCACCCAGGGTTTTCCGGTAGCATTGGGGCTTGAGTTCGACCCGCCTGGAATCCCCAATGTCCGATCGCCTGACCCTCCTGCGTCCCGACGACTGGCACATCCATCTGCGCGATGGTGCCGTCCTGCCCCACACCGTTGGCGATGTGGCGCGTACTTTCGCCCGTGCCATCATCATGCCCAACCTGGTTCCGCCGGTACGCAATGCCGTAGAGGCCGGCGCCTACCGTGAGCGCATCCTGGCCGCCCGCCCGGCTGGCAGCCGCTTCGAGCCGCTGATGGTGTTGTACCTCACCGACCGCACCAGCCCCGAGGACATCCGCGCGGCCAAGGCCAGCGGTTTCGTGTATGCCGCCAAGCTGTACCCTGCTGGCGCCACCACCAATTCCGACTCGGGCGTGACCAGCATCGACAACATCTTCCCGGCCATCGAGGCGCTGGCGGAAGTTGGTATGCCGCTACTGGTGCATGGCGAAGTGACCCGTAGCGAGATCGACGTGTTCGATCGCGAGAAGCGCTTCATCGACGAGCATATGCGCCGTGTGGTCGAGCGCTTCCCGACACTGAAGGTGGTGTTCGAGCACATCACCACCAGCGATGCCGCGCAGTTCGTCACCGAGGCCCCGGCCAACGTCGGCGCGACCATCACCGCGCAGCACCTGCTGTACAACCGCAACCACATGCTGGTTGGCGGCATTCGCCCGCACTTCTACTGCCTGCCGATCCTCAAGCGCAACACCCATCAGGTGGCGTTGCTGGATGCGGCCACCAGCGGCAACCCGAAGTTCTTCCTGGGTACCGACTCGGCCCCACACGCCCGACACGCCAAGGAAGCCGCCTGCGGTTGCGCCGGCTGCTACACCGCCTACGCAGCCATCGAGATGTACGCCGAAGCGTTCGAGCAGCGTAACGCGCTGGACAAGCTGGAAGGCTTTGCCAGCCTGCACGGCCCGGCGTTCTACGGCCTGCCGGCAAACACCGACACCATTACCTTGGTCCGCGAAGAATGGACCGCCCCGGATAGCCTGCCGTTTGGCGAGCAGACCGTGATCCCGCTGCGCGCCGGCGAAAAACTGCGCTGGCGCCTGCTGGAGGAAAACGCGTGAGCGAAGACCTCTACGAAGACGACCTCGACACCCAAGGCAGCAGCGGCTCGCGCCACCCGATGGCCGAGCGTTTCCGCGGCTATCTGCCGGTAGTGGTAGACGTTGAAACCGGCGGCTTCAACAGCGCTACCGATGCCCTGCTGGAAATTGCCGCAGTCACCATCGGCATGGACGAAAAGGGCTTCCTGTTCCCCGAGCACACCTACTTCCACCGCGTGGAGCCATTCGAGGGCGCCAACATCGAGGCGGCCGCGCTGGAATTCACTGGGATCAAGCTGGACCACCCGCTGCGTATGGCAGTCAGCGAAGAAAGTGCGCTGACCGACATCTTCCGTGGCGTACGCAAAGCGCTCAAGGCCAATGGTTGCAAGCGGGCGATCCTGGTCGGCCACAACAGCAGCTTTGACCTGGGCTTCCTCAATGCGGCGGTGACGCGCAATGACCTGAAGCGCAACCCGTTCCACCCGTTCTCCAGCTTCGACACCGCTACCCTGGCGGGCCTGGCTTATGGCCAGACCGTACTGGCGCGGGCCTGCCAGAGCGCCGACATCGACTTCGACGGGCGTGAGGCGCACTCGGCGCGCTATGACACCGAGAAGACGGCCGAGCTGTTCTGCGGCATCGTCAACCGCTGGAAAGAGATGGGCGGCTGGCGCGATTTCAACGATTGATCTGCAAAAGCGTTCGCGGGCATGCCCGCTCCCACAGGCACTGCAGTGGCCTCAGCCATTGTGCGATTCCTGTGGGAGCGGGCAAGCCTGCGAAGAGGCCGGCACAGGACGGCACAAAAAAACCGGCCACAAGGGCCGGTTTTTTCATGCACGCGGCAATTACAGCTTGCCAGCGTTCTCGCTCAGGTAGGCAGCAACGCCTTCCGGCGAAGCGTTCATGCCTTTGTCGCCTTTTTTCCAGTTGGCAGGGCAGACTTCGCCGTGCTCTTCGTGGAACTGCAGGGCGTCGACCAGGCGCAGCAGCTCGTCCATGTTGCGGCCCAGTGGCAGGTCGTTGACGATCTGCGAACGAACAACACCGTTGGTGTCGATCAGGAAGGCGCCACGGAAGGCTACGCCGCCTTCGGACTCGACGTCGTAGGCCTTGCAGATTTCGTGGGTCATGTCGGCAGCCAGGGTGTACTTGACCTGGCCGATACCGCCGTTGTTGACCGGGGTGTTACGCCAGGCGTTGTGGGTGAAGTGCGAGTCGATCGACACGCCGATCACTTCCACGTTGCGCGCCTGGAAGTCAGGGATGCGGTTGTCCAGGGCGATCAGCTCGGACGGGCAGACGAAGGTGAAGTCCAGCGGGTAGAAGAACACCAGGCCGTACTTGCCCTTGATGGCCGAAGCCAGGTTGAAGCTGTCGACGATCTCGCCATTGCCCAGCACGGCCGGAACGGTGAAATCGGGGGCTTTCTTACCAACGAGTACGCTCATTGTAATCTCCTGATGAGGGTGAAAAACCGTTTGCCGGGCCAGACGGGCTTGCCCGACATCCAACAAAGGCCGTCCATCATACACGGCTTCTGGTGACAGGCCGACTCCAACGACGAAGCAACCGCCGGTCGCTCAAGCACGGCCCTTTCAGAAACTCCTTTGACAAGCATTCTCATTAACATTAAGCTCCACTCCATCGAGCCCACCAACGATGGTCAGCCTTTATGTATGTGTGTCTTTGTGTCGGCGTTACCGACGGACAGATCCGCGATGTGATCTATGAAGGATGCTGCAGCTACAAGGAAGTGCGAGCCGCCACCAACGTCGCCAGCCAGTGCGGCAAATGTGCCTGCGTGGCCAAGCAGGTGGTCCGCGAGACCCTGACCGAGCTCCAGGTCAGCCAGGCAGCCCTGCCCTACCCCGTGGAATTTACCGCAGCCTGAAAACAAAGAATTCGAAGAACCGGACCTTGCGTCCGGTTTTTTTATGCTCGCAATTCAACAAGTTAGCGCTCCAACGCGGTTCACAAACATTCTTATTTACATTAATTTTCACTTATTATTCAAGAACTTAGGTTTGACACACCTAAGTATCGGGCTCAAACTTGACTGTATTGGCACACTTCTACAGGGCAGGAACCCGACATGAAAGGCGACGTAAGCGTCATCCAGCATCTCAACAAGATCCTCGGAAACGAGCTGGTCGCGATCAATCAGTACTTCCTGCACGCACGCATGTACGAAGATTGGGGCCTGAACAAACTCGGCAAGCACGAGTACAAGGAATCCATCGACGAGATGAAGCACGCTGACAAACTGATCAAGCGTATTCTCTTCCTCGAAGGCATCCCCAACGTCCAGGACCTGGGCAAGCTGCTGATTGGCGAGCACACCAAAGAGATGCTCGAATGCGACCTGAAGATCGAACAGAAAGGCCTGGTCGACCTGAAAGCGGCCATCGCCCATTGCGAAACCGCTGGCGACTTTGGCTCGCGTGACATGCTCGAAGATATCCTCGAATCCGAGGAAGAACACATCGACTGGCTGGAAACCCAGCTGGGGCTGATCGACAAGATTGGTATCGAGAACTACCTGCAGTCGCAGATGGGCGAAGAATAAATATTCGCTCCATGAAAAAACCCGCGATCCGCGGGTTTTTTCATGCTTGTCGGAGAATCAGGCCTCGGAAGCCTTGGCCTTGGCAGCCGCTTCCTTGATCAGGGTCTGCAGCTCACCCTTCTCGAACATTTCCAGCATGATGTCGCTGCCGCCGACCAGTTCACCGGCTACCCACAGCTGCGGGAAGGTCGGCCAGTTGGCGTATTTTGGCAGGTTCGCACGGATTTCCGGGTTCTGCAGGATGTCGACGTAGGCGAACTTCTCGCCACAACCCATCACGGCCTGCGATGCACGCGCAGAGAAGCCACACTGCGGGGCATTCGGCGAGCCTTTCATGTAAAGCAGAATGGTGTTGTTGGCAATCTGCTCTTTGATCGTTTCGATGATATCCATGTAGCACCTCGGCTGAACTTTCCGACGCGGTCGTCGGCACGGTGACGCATTGTAACGGAAAGCCGAGCAGCATGCTCGGCCTTACCGTTCCTTACGCGGCCTCTACCTGCACGGGTACGCCATTGAGGGCGGCGTTGCCGGAAACCTGATCACGCAGGCGCTCATCGGTGAGGTCGTTGGCGCTCACGCCAGGTTGCGCCTGGGCGGTCTGCATGTGCACGCCTTGACGAGAGTGACCGAAGCCATGGGGCAGGCTGACTACACCGGGCATCATGTCATCGCAGGCCTGAACCTCGACTTCAAGATCCCCGGTACGCGAGCGGATACGAACTCGCTGGCCGTCCTGCAACTGACGATGCTGCAGGTCCTGCGGATGCATCAACAACTGATGGCGCGGTTTGCCTTTCACCAGTCGATGAAAGTTGTGCATCCATGAATTGTTGCTGCGTACATGGCGACGGCCGATCAGCAGCAGTTCGCCCGGCACCGGAGGGGCCTGTTGCGCCAGTCGCCCCAAGTCATCCAGCAGCACCTGGGGCGCCGCTTCAACGGCCTTGCTGGCAGTCGTCAGGCGCGCAGCGAGGTTGGCGCGCAATGGCCCCAGGTCGAGGCCATGCGGGTGCTCGTCCAGCGCTGCCAGCGACAGCTGCCAGGGTGTCGCGTCACCATAACGCCCCTTGCGCAGGGCCAGGTCGATCATCTGCGCCGGTGCCAAGGTCGGCTTCAATTCCAGCTCGGCGCGTTTGGCGAACGCTTGTGCCAGCCCGACAAAAATCTCCCAGTCATGCAATGCCCCTTCGGGCTTGGCCAGGATCGCCCGGTTGAAGCGGGTCACGTTGCGCACGGCCAGCAAGTTGAATGTGCTGTCGTAATGGTCGTTTTCCAGCGCCGAGGTAGAGGGCAGGATCAGGTCGGCATGGCGGGTGGTTTCGTTGATGTACAGGTCAATGCTGAGCATGAACTCCAACCCGTCCAGCGCCACATCCAGCTGGCGGCCATTGGGCGTTGAGAGCACGGGGTTGCCAGCCACCGTCACCAGCGCACGCACCTGCCCTTCGCCGGGCGTCAGCATTTCCTCGGCCAAGGCCGCCACGGGCAGTTCGCCGCCGTACTCGGGCAAGCCCGACACCCGGCTCTGCCAGGCGTTGAAATGGCCACCCGAGGTGGTCGCCACCAGGTCGACGGCAGGCTCGGTGCACAACGCGCCGCCTTCACGGTCAAGGTTGCCGGTCACCAGGTTGATCAGTTGCACCAGCCAGTGGCAAAGGGTGCCGTAGGCTTGGGTCGAAACCCCCATGCGGCCGTAGCACACCGCCCTGTCGGCCGCGGCAAAGTCCCTTGCCAGCTGGCGAATGTCTGTCGCGGCAATGCCACAGTGCGCGCTCATGGCCTCCGCGCTGAACGGCGCGATCGCTTCGCGCACCTGCTGCAGGCCGACGACCGGCAAGTGCGAGCCGCGCGCCAGGCCTTCAGCGAACAGGGTATTGAGCAAGCCACACAACAAGGCGGCATCCCCTCCGGGGCGTATGAACAGGTGACTGTCGGCCATCGCCGCCGTTTCGCTGCGCCGCGGGTCCACCACCACCAGGCGCCCACCCCGGGCCTGCAGGGCTTTCAGGCGCTTTTCCACATCCGGCACGGTCATGATACTGCCGTTGGAGGCCAGCGGGTTGCCGCCAAGGATCAGCATGAAACCGGTCTGGTCGATGTCCGGGATCGGCAGCAGCAGGCCATGGCCGTACATCAGGTGGCTGACCAGGTGCTGCGGCAACTGGTCCACCGAGGTGGCAGAGAAGCGGTTGCGGGTTTTCAGCAGGCCCAGGAAGTAGTTGCTGTGGGTCATCAGGCCGTAGTTGTGCACGCTCGGGTTGCCTTGGTACACCGCCACGGCATTGCGCCCATGGGCCTGCTGGATCGCCCACAGCCTGTCGGCGGCCAGGGCAAAGGCCTCGTCCCAGCCGATGGCATGCCAGTGCTCGCCCACCCGCCTGTGCAGTTGGCGCAGGCGGTCGGGGTCGTTCTGGATGTCCTGCAGGGCCACGGCCTTGGGGCAGACATGGCCGCGGCTGAACGGGTCCTGGGGGTCGCCCTTGATCGAACTGATCAGCGCCCGCCCGTCGTCGTCATGGCTGACTTCAATGTTCAGCCCACAGATCGCTTCGCACAGGTGACAGGCACGGTGATGCAGGGTCTTGGTCATGGCCGCCTCTGCCTTGTTGTTGTGGAGGATGTGTAAAAGGTTGTCGAACATCGACTATGCGCCCAGCCCCCGCCACCGGCCAGCGCCCTTCGCGGCGTGAATCCACCGACATCAGGCACACGATTTGCGACAGCCATTTGCCAAATTGCCGGCAAGCCGTGTACAACCCTCTGTAGCAAATAAAAAACAGCACTGCCCGTCGGGAAAAGACACCCTTTGCAACACCCTTTGGTACTGGGCAGCTGTTTCCCCTCTTGGCTTCAGGCGACATTTACTTATAGTATTGCGCCTTTCCCTATTTCGTCCGCCCCCGTGCGGCTTACGCCGCAGGTCACTCCCGTTGTCAAAAAAAACCATACGGTCGACCTGCATACCGTTGCAGATAAGGTAGTCAATCATGAGCGCTAGGCACTTTCTCTCCCTGCTGGACTTCACCACCGACGAATTGCTCGGTGTGATCCGCCGCGGCATCGAGCTGAAGGACCTGCGCAAGCGAGGCGTGCTGTTCGAGCCCCTGAAGAACCGCGTGCTGGGCATGATCTTCGAAAAATCCTCGACCCGTACCCGCGTGTCGTTCGAGGCCGGCATGATCCAGCTCGGCGGCCAGGCCATCTTCCTGTCCCCACGCGACACCCAGCTGGGCCGTGGCGAGCCGATCGGCGATAGCGCCATCGTGCTGTCGAGCATGCTCGACGTGGTGATGATCCGTACCCACGCCCACAGCACCCTGACCGAATTCGCCGCCAACTCGCGTGTGCCGGTGATCAACGCGCTGTCCGACGAGTCGCACCCGTGCCAGCTGCTGGCCGACATGCAGACCTTCCTCGAACATCGCGGCTCGATCCAGGGCAAGACAGTGGCCTGGATCGGCGATGGCTTCAACATGTGCAACTCGTACATCGAGGCAGCCAGGCAGTTCGACTTCCAGCTGCGCATTGCCTGCCCGGAAGGCTACGAGCCGGACCCACGCTTCATGGCCATTGGTGGTGACCACGTGCAGATCGTGCGTGACCCGAAGGAAGCCGTGCGCGGCGCCCATCTGGTAACCACGGATGTCTGGACTTCCATGGGCCAGGAGGAGGAAACTGCACGGCGCCTGGCGCATTTCGCGCCTTACCAGGTCACCCGCGAACTGCTCGACCTGGCGGCACCCGACGCCCTGTTCATGCACTGCCTGCCAGCCCACCGTGGTGAGGAAATCAGCCATGACCTGCTCGACGACCCACGTTCGGTCGCCTGGGACCAGGCTGAGAACCGCCTGCATGCACAGAAGGCCCTTCTCGAATTCCTTGTAGAACCGGCTTACCACCACGCATGAGTCAACCCCTACTGCTCAACCTGCGCAACCTCGCCTGCGGCTATGGCGACCAGCGCATCGTTCAGAACCTCAATCTGCACCTGAACGCAGGCGACATCGGTTGCCTGCTGGGTTCATCCGGTTGCGGCAAGACCACCACCCTGCGCGCCATCGCCGGTTTCGAACCCGTGCACGATGGCGAGATCCAGTTGGCTGGCGAAGTCATTTCCCGGGCCGGTTTCACACTGGCCCCGGAAAAACGCCGCATCGGCATGGTGTTCCAGGATTACGCGCTGTTCCCGCACCTGACCGTGGCGCAGAACGTTGCCTTCGGCATCGCCAAGCACCCCCGCCAGGCCGAGGTCATCGAAGAGATGCTCGAGCTGGTCAAGCTGGGCGGTCTGGGCGGGCGCTACCCGCATGAACTGTCCGGCGGCCAGCAGCAACGGGTCGCCCTGGCCCGTGCACTGGCACCGGAGCCGCAACTGCTGCTGCTCGACGAGCCATTTTCCAACCTCGACGTAGAGCTGCGCCGGCGCCTGAGCCATGAGGTTCGCGACATTCTCAAGAGCCGCGGCACCAGCGCCATCCTGGTGACCCATGACCAGGAAGAAGCCTTTGCCGTCAGCGACCAGGTTGGCGTGTTCAAGGAAGGCCGCCTGGAGCAGTGGGACACGCCCTACAACCTTTACCACGAGCCGCAGACGCCGTTCGTGGCCAGCTTCATTGGCCAGGGGTATTTCATCCGTGGGCAGATGATCAGCCACGAGGCGGTCAATACCGAGCTGGGTGAATTACGCGGCAACCGTGCCTACATCATGGCGCCGGGCAGCTCGGTGGATGTGCTGCTGCGCCCTGACGATATCGTCCACGCACCGGGCAGTGCGCTGCAGGCGAACATCGTCGGCAAGAGCTTCCTTGGGGCATCGACCCTGTACCGCCTGCAATTGCCGACCGGCAGCCAGCTCGAAGCGATCTTCCCTAGCCATGACGACCGTCAGGTCGGTGAGGATGTGGGGATTGCGGTCAAGGCCGATCACCTGGTGCTGTTCCCGGTGCCGGGCAGCGTGGCGGCGCAGTTACCGCGGCAGGACAACGGCGTTCGCCGGTACAGCTCGGCGACCTGACTCGAAATTTTGGGGCCGCTCTGCGGCCCATCGCGGCACAAGGCCGCTCCTACAAGGGTACGTATTCCCCCTGTAGGAGCGGCCTTGTGCCGCGATGGGCCGCAAAGCAGCCCCAGAAATCTCAGCCCCGACCAATCCCGGCGAACTTGCCCTGGGTGTGCTCAGCCAGCACCACCGCCGCCAATTCCACCTCCAGCCCACGCCGCCCGGCGCTGACATGGATGGTTGCAAAGTTCTGCGCCGAGTCATCGATGAATGTGCGCAGGCGCTTCTTCTGCCCCAGCGGGCTGATCCCGCCCACCAGGTACCCCGTGGCTCGCTGCGCCGACGCCGGGTCGGCCATCTCGCACTTTTTCACTCCGGCAGCCTGGGCCAGGGCTTTGAGGTCGAGCGTACCCACCACAGGCACCACTGCTACCAGCAACTCACCTTTCTCGCTGCTCGCCAGCAAGGTCTTGAATACCTGCTGCGGGTCGAGACCGAGTTTCTCCGCCGCCTCCAGGCCATATGACGCCGATTTGGGGTCATGTTCGTAACTGTGCACACGATGCTCGGCACGGTGTTTCTTCAACAGGTCTAGGGCGGGGGTCATGCGGGGGCTCCGGTCGGGACAGCTCGGCGGCTACTTTAGGACAATTCCCACACCGCAGCCAGCGCACCGCAATTGCACGGCTCTAGTACGCGGATCCGCACCTGAAATCAGCATCCAGATCGTGACCAACCGTTCACTTTCGACCTTTGACATCAGCGTTTCTTGTCTATATTTTTTCGTTTCTGAATAAAATGGTGCACTTTTAAGGTGCATTTCCAACATCTGCCCGGGTCAACGGGGATAGACTCCGGGCTTTGCTGTCGAGCGCCACGCGCCTCACAACAAAAAAAACGAGGTCATACATGACGACTGCTCTACGCCAACCCACGCTTTCCAGCCAATGCCTGGCCGAGTTCCTGGGCACTGCACTGCTCATCTTTTTCGGTACCGGCTGCGTCGCCGCGCTCAAGGTCGCGGGCGCAAGCTTCGGCCTTTGGGAAATCAGTATCATCTGGGGCGTGGGCGTCAGCATGGCGATCTACCTCACCGCCGGTATTTCCGGCGCGCACCTGAACCCCGCGGTGAGCATCGCCCTCACCCTGTTCGCCGGCTTCGACAAGCGCAAGCTGCCCTTCTACATGCTGGCCCAGGTATGCGGCGCGTTCTGTGGCGCAGCGTTGGTCTACACCCTGTACAGCAACCTATTCTTCGATTTCGAACAGGCCCACGCCATGTTGCGCGGTAGCGAAGCCAGCCTGGAACTGGCCTCGGTCTTCTCCACCTATCCGCACCCATCGCTGTCCACCGGCCAGGCGTTTCTGGTCGAGGTGATCATCACCGCCATCCTGATGGCCGTGATCATGGCCCTGACCGACGACAACAACGGCCTGCCGCGCGGCGCCATGGCCCCGCTGCTGATCGGCCTGCTGATCGCAGTGATCGGCAGCGCCATGGGCCCGTTGACCGGCTTTGCCATGAACCCGGCCCGCGATTTCGGGCCAAAACTCATGACCTTCCTGGCCGGTTGGGGCGAAATCGCCTTCACTGGCGGTCGGGACATGCCTTATTTCCTGGTTCCGGTGTTCGCACCGATCCTTGGCGCCTGCCTGGGTGCCGCGACCTATCGCGGCCTGATCGCACGCAACCTGCCAATGGCAGCCGCCGTGAACCCTGAGACAAATGACAATCGCCAGGGCGATACTCAAGTCAACTGACGCCGGCATCACGCCCAGCCCTGACCCCCTATTTTCGCAAGGCCTACGACCATGACAGACACCCAGGATAAGAACTACATCATCGCCCTGGACCAGGGCACCACCAGTTCGCGGGCCATTATTTTCGACCGCGACGCCAATGTGGTGGGGACCTCCCAGCGCGAGTTCGCCCAGCACTACCCGCAGGCGGGCTGGGTCGAGCACGACCCGATGGAAATCTTTGCCACGCAGAGCGCGACCATGGTCGAGGCCTTGGCCCAGGCGGGCATCAGCCACGCCCAGGTCGCCGCACTGGGTATCACCAACCAACGTGAAACCACCGTGGTGTGGGACAAGGAAACCGGCCGCCCGGTGTACAACGCCATCGTCTGGCAGTGCCGCCGCAGCACCGAGATCTGCGCCCAGCTCAAGCGCGACGGCCATGAAGACTACATTCGCGAAACCACCGGCCTGGTCACCGACCCATACTTCTCCGGCACCAAGCTGAAGTGGATCCTCGACAATGTCGAGGGTGCCCGCGAACGCGCCGAGCGCGGCGAGCTGCTGTTCGGCACCATCGATACATGGCTGATCTGGAAGTTCTCCGGCGGCAAGGTGCATGTCACCGATTACACCAACGCCTCGCGCACGCTGATGTTCAACATCCACAGCCTGCAGTGGGACGACAAGCTCCTGGAAATCCTCGGCATCCCACGGCAGATGCTGCCCGAGGTACGCCCTTCCTCCGAGGTCTACGGCCATACCAAGAGCGGTATCGCCATTGCCGGTATCGCCGGTGATCAGCAATCGGCACTGTTCGGCCAGATGTGCGTGGAACCGGGCCAGGCCAAGAACACCTATGGCACCGGCTGCTTCCTGCTGATGAACACCGGTGACCAGGCGGTGAAGTCGTCCCATGGCCTGCTCACCACCATCGCCTGCGGCCCGCGTGGTGAAGTGGCCTATGCGCTGGAGGGCGCCGTGTTCAATGGTGGTTCCACCGTGCAGTGGCTGCGTGACGAACTGAAGATCGTCAACGACGCACTGGATACCGAATACTTCGCCAGCAAGGTCAAGGACAGCAACGGCGTATACCTGGTGCCTGCCTTCACCGGCCTGGGTGCCCCGTACTGGGACCCGTATGCCCGTGGCGCACTGTTCGGCCTGACCCGTGGCGTGAAGGTGGACCACATCATCCGCGCCGCGCTGGAATCCATCGCCTACCAGACTCGCGACGTGCTTGATGCCATGCAGCAGGATTGCGGCCAGCGCCTGTCCGAGCTGCGCGTAGACGGCGGTGCAGTGGCCAACAACTTCCTCATGCAGTTCCAGGCCGACATCCTCGGCACCTGCGTAGAGCGGCCGAAGATGCGCGAAACCACGGCGCTGGGGGCGGCCTACCTGGCAGGCCTGGCCTGTGGCTTCTGGAGCGGCCTGGACGAACTGCGCGACAAGGCGATCATCGAGCGCGAGTTCAGCCCGCAGCTGGATGAAACGCAGAAAGAGAAGCTGTACGCAGGCTGGAAGAAGGCAGTCGATCGTACCCGTGACTGGGAAGATCACGAGGCCTGATCCTACCTGATAGGCGCTACACCACGTGTAGGAGCGGCCTTGTGTCGCGAAAGGGCCGCAAAGCGGCCCCAGGATTTTCGTGTCATTGCAAATGTTGCTGGGGCCGCTTCGCGGCCCTTTCGCGACACAAGGCCGCTCCTACAAAAAAGCGCCAGCGCAGGCCACAGAATCGATGCAGGGCATTTGTCCCCGCGGCCGCCCCGATAGTCTACTGGTCGTAGTCCGCGTCCTACGGCATCATTGCAGCATTTGTCCGGCAGCCCCAAAGGACCGCCCATGAATCTGCCCCCTCGCCAACAACAAATCCTCGAACTGGTGCGCGAACGCGGTTACGTCAGTATCGAAGAAATGGCGCAGTTGTTCGTCGTCACTCCGCAGACTATCCGCCGAGATATCAACCAGCTTGCCGAGCTCAACCTTTTGCGCCGTTACCACGGCGGTGCAGCTTACGACTCGAGCATCGAGAACACCGCCTACGCCATGCGCGCCGACCAGATGCGCGACGAAAAGCAACGCATCGCCGAAGCCGTGGCCCGGCAGATTCCCGACCATGCCTCGCTGTTCATCAACATCGGCACCACCACCGAATCCATCGCCCGGGCGCTGCTCAACCACAACCACCTGAAAGTCATCACCAACAACCTGCACGTGGCCGCGATCCTAGCCGCCAAGGACGATTTCGAAGTGCTGGTGGCAGGTGGCACGGTGCGCCGTGATGGCGGCGTCGTCGGCCAGGCCAGTGTCGACTTCATCAACCAGTTCAAGGTCGACTTCGCCCTGGTGGGCATCAGCGGCATCGACGAAGATGGCAGCCTGCTCGATTTCGATTACCAGGAAGTGCGGGTATCCCAGGCAATCATCGCCAATGCCCGACAAGTGATCCTTGCCGCCGACTCCAGCAAGTTCGGGCGCAACGCCATGGTGCGCATGGGCTCGATCAGCCTGGTCGACTGCCTGGTGACCGACCAGGCGCCAACCGCCGCCCTCACCCAGCTGCTGAACCAGTACAAGATCCGGCTTGAGGTGGTTTGAGGGCTGACAGGCGCATGCCGCAAGGTTTGTCGCGCCTGTGAGATCGAGCGTCGCCCGCGCCGCGCTCAATCTTACAGGCGCGATACCTTTCAAACCGATCATCCAAAACTTTCGTAAATGTTCATTTCATTGTCATCTGATCAGTTTTTTCTATAAAGACTGACTGGCGACCAGCTTTCTGTTGCGCTAGTATTTTCGAAAACGAACATCAATGTTCATATTCGATGTGAACAGCCCCAGGAGGCCTTGCCCGTGTCCCAGCCCGTTTCGTCCCAGCCCCCAGTCGCCGACTGCTATGACCTCGCCGTGATCGGCGGCGGCATCAATGGCGTGGGCATCGCTGCCGACGCCGCCGGGCGTGGCCTCAAGGTATTCCTCTGCGAAAAGGACGACCTGGCCCAGCACACCTCGTCGGCCAGCAGCAAACTGATCCACGGCGGCCTGCGCTACCTGGAGCACTACGAGTTCCGCCTGGTGCGTGAAGCACTGGCCGAGCGCGAAGTGCTGCTGGCCAAAGCCCCGCACATCGTCAAGCCGATGCGCTTCGTGCTGCCGCACCGCCCGCACTTGCGCCCTGCCTGGATGATTCGCGCCGGCCTGTTCCTCTACGATCACCTGGGCAAGCGCAAGCGCCTGGGTGCTTCGCGCAGCCTGCACTTCGGCCCGGGGTACCCGCTCAAGTCTGCGATCAGCCGTGGTTTCGAATACGCCGACTGTGCGGTGGACGATGCCCGCCTGGTAGTGCTGAATGCGATGGCCGCACGGGAAAAAGGTGCCCATATCCATACCCGCACCCGCTGCCTGCGCGCGGAGCGTGTGGATGGCCTGTGGCAAGTGGAGTTGCAGCACGCTGACGGCCGCCTGCAGACCATTCGCGCCCGTGCCCTGGTCAATGCCGCCGGGCCGTGGGTGGCCAGCTTCATCAAGGACGACCTCAAGCTCGATGCCCCCTACGGCATCCGCCTGATCCAGGGCAGCCACATCATCGTGCCGCGCATGTACGAAGGCGAACATGCCTACATCCTGCAGAACGAGGACCAGCGTATCGTCTTCTGCATCCCGTACCTGGAGCGTTTCACGCTGATCGGCACCACCGATCGCGAGTACAGCGGCGACCCCGCCAAAGTCGCGATCACCGAGCAGGAAACCGATTATCTGCTCAAGGTGGTCAACGCTCACTTCAACCACCAGATCAGCCGCAGCGACATCGTGCACACCTATTCCGGCGTGCGCCCACTGTGCAACGACGAATCGGACAATCCGTCCGCGGTCACCCGCGACTACACCCTGGCGCTGTCCGCCAGTGAAGGGCAGGCGCCGTTGCTGTCGGTATTCGGTGGCAAGCTGACCACCTACCGCAAACTGGCCGAATCGGCGATGGCCGAGCTCAAGCCGCACTTCCCACAGATGCGCGGCAGCTGGACCGCTGGCGCGCCGCTACCAGGTGGTGAGCAAATGACCACGGTGCAGGCTCTGGTAGATGCGGTGCTGGCGCGCTGTGGCTGGTTGCCGGTCGATATCGCCAGGCGCTGGGTGCTGACCTATGGCAGCCGTGTATGGCAGCTGCTGGAGGGCGTGCAAGGGCCGGAAGACCTGGGCCAGGCAATTGGTGGTGGGTTGTTCGCTCGAGAGGTGGACTACCTCGGCAGCAACGAATGGGCCTGCAGCGCTGAAGACATTCTCTGGCGCCGCACCAAGCTGGGCCTGTTCACCAGCGCGGGCGAACAACAGGTGCTTGCAGACTACCTGCAACGAGAGCAGCAGGCGCGCACCCAGGCAGCGTGACTCCCTGGCCCGCCCATACGCGCCAGGCGCAAGCGGGCCATTCGGCGCAGCAGTAACTACCGCCAAACCACATTATCGGCGTGATGCTCTGGGGTCTTTCAAACCCCGGAGAACATCACGTGCGACCCACCGAATACAACCCGTCCTATTCAGTCGACGCCCTGATCGCCCAGCAACTGCCTGACTGGTTGACCAGCGCCGACACAACGCACCTGCAAGCCTACGGCAAGGCCTTGGGTGCACAACAACAGGCAGCGGACAGGCTTCGCCATCTGCTCGAAAGAATCCCTCGCCTCGAAGACTTCGCCCTGCCCCTGCTCGAACGCGCGCTGCGTGAGCAGAGACTGGGGCATATCGACGCGCGACGGGGTCACGTGGTCGTGAGCGAAGAGTTCCAACTACCTTCGGCCGCAGAGCATTTCTACAAGCCGACCGTAATCCATAGCACACGACAAACCCTGCTGGCTGCCGCCCTGCATAACTTCGAAGCACACGAAGCTGAACCGTGGCTGTTGCGTAAAGCGCATCTGGAAAACGAGAAAGGCGAAAAGCTGGCCATGACCTTCGAGCAATTCGTTCGCCTGTGCCGCTCGCTGGATCTGGGCGGCAAGTATCAGGTGCTGCTCAAGACAGTGCTCGAACCCAAGGCTGGGCGGGGCCAGCCGGGCGATCAGGCGCGCACGACAATAAGGCACCTGTTTGAAACCGGCGTACGAACGCGCATGCAAGCAGCGGTTTACGAGGCCAGGTTCAAGCGGCAACTGGATGAGCGGGATCTGCTTCGGCTGCGGTCGATGCTGGAAACCCCTGCGCTCGCAACCTATGGCAAAGGCACGCTGACACCTCGCCAACTCTATCTGCTCGGCAAGTGCGTGACGGGGGTCATCACTCTCGAATGGCGCCCTGCCTTGGCTGCCGACATCGACGAGATCATCGTCTGGATACCCGATGCCCCCGGGCAAAGCCTGTGCTTTTACGACAGTTGGAACGATGTGTACAGCGACCTGGCCACTCGCCTCAAACAGCAGCCATTCCGCAGGTTTTTCAAGCGTTTCATCAAGGCGCGGGACACAAGCGCTTTCGACAAGGAACTTGCACAACGGCTGGTAGCGTCGCCTGGAGCAAAGAAACTGCAGCTCGACGGGCGAAACCTGCCCATAGAGGGGGATGTGTTCGCACATGTACGAGCGCTTTTGCTCGGACGAATGTTCGATGATGCAGCCTACCTGGCTGTGCCCACGGACGTCGAAGACCGCCTGAGCAGACATCAGCGCTTGCAGGGCATGCTCAGCGCCGGGTTGGACCTGCTGGGGCTGGCAGCTCTGGTCGTACCGGTATTGGGAGACCTGCTGCTGGTCGTCAGCGCGGCGCAATTGCTCGATGAAGTCTACGAAGGCTACCAGGACTGGCAGCTAGGTGATCGCCAAGGTGCACTGGAGCACTTGTTCAACGTAGCCCAGGGCCTGGCGACCACAGGCCTGACTGCAGGTGCGCTGCATACGCTGCGACGAATACCTTTTGTCGACAGGCTTGCGCCAACGGTGTTGCCCGGCCGCGGCGTAAGGCTGACCAGAAACCTCCGCTACCTGCCTGCCGAGGAAAATGTCTCGGTATTATTGGAAGGCCTGCAAGGGGAGCACTTTGCCGACACGTTGTCAGACCATGGCCGGATGCTTCTGCAGGTCACAGGCCTGTCCGTGGACCAGCTGCGCCGACTTTGCCTGGAGAACGCTCCACCACCCGCGCGGCTGCTAGACATCCACGACCGGATCAAGCTGCACCAGCAGGATCCGACCCTGAAAGGGCTGGCCTTCGAGCAGAAACTTCAGGCATGGCAAACACCGCTATCCATCGACCAGGCCAAGCTGATCGGCGCCTTTCGGGGGCTGTCGCCAAGGGGCGCCCAGGAAGTCATCGACCACTGCAGTAGCGCCCAGATAGAACAGTTGCATGCTTCCGGGCGGATACCACTTAGCATGGCGCAACATGCACGATGGTATGAACATGCCAGCCGTATTGACCGAGCTTGTCTCGGCTTGCGCCTACAGAACCTGACCAACACCGATAGCGAAATACTGGCGCTACGCCTCATCGAGCGGGAAGCCCCGTGGCCAGACTCAGTACGGGTCGAATTACGCCACGGCGGCCCGGAGGGATTACAGATATTCGCCAGCCAGAGCGAGACCGCGCAGAAGGTGCGCACCATTGTCAAAAATGAGCAAGGCTACGCCCTGGATGGCGAAGAAACCCAGGGCAAGTCCTTGCTGGCAGCGCTCCTGCGGTGCCTGGACGACGAGCAGAAAAACCGGTTGGGGAACCGCAACCTGCAGCTCAGGGAACTGCGCGACAAACTGGCCATGGCAGCCGAACAGGATCGCGACTCCACGGCTAGCCTGCTCGACCTGCCCGGCATCCGCGCAACTATCAGGCCGCCCCGGCGTTTCGCCGACGGCAGGCTGGCCTATACACTCAGCGGCGGTGGTGAAAGCAGCCAAAGCGCTATTCGCCGAGGGATCCATCAAATATTCCCCACACTCTCCGAACTGCAACTGGACGCTTACCTCGAAGCAGTCCGCCAGCGCGGGGAGAGCTTGTGGGACCATTACCAGGCGCTGCAACGCCAGCTTGCCGACCTGCGCGAAACACTTCGGGTCTGGCAGGCCGGTTGGCAATCTCCGATCGACGCCATTCGCAGACGCCGGGTAGCCGATACCCTTCGCCGCAGTTGGCGGCGCAAACTGGTGGACGGCAACGACCAATATGAACTGACCATAGACGGCGAGCACATCGATGCCTTGCCAGACCTGCCGGAGGGTGTGGAATACCGACACGTGCGCCGGCTGACGTTACGCAACATGCGCCTGCAGC
This sequence comes from Pseudomonas sp. ABFPK, assembly GCF_001586765.1. Lineage (NCBI taxonomy): Bacteria > Pseudomonadati > Pseudomonadota > Gammaproteobacteria > Pseudomonadales > Pseudomonadaceae > Pseudomonas > Pseudomonas sp. ABFPK. The sequence continues at coordinate 87,174 of NZ_LQXW01000002.1, forward strand.
AGATCGATGCGCGCTTCCTAAGGCTGTTCCCCAACGTCGTGGACCTGGACCTGAGCGGCAACCGGCTGACATTGGTTCCCGAGGGCATCGAGGGCCTCAGCCAGCTACGGCGCTTGAACCTGAGCAACAACCTGATTGCGATGGACGCAGCAGGTGGCAGCCGCCTGGCTCAGTTGCAGCGGCTGGATACCCTGATACTCAATTACAACCCCCTCAACGGCATGCCCGACCTCTCGGCCTTGCCACATGTGCGGGACCTGCGCCTGCGAGCAACGGGCCAGGCGGATATTGGCCTGGTCCACCAGAACGTAGCGCTACGCGCCCATATCGACTTGCGCGACAACAGAATCAGCGAGTTGCAGCGCGAGATGCGCGGCTTGCGCCTGCGCCTGCAAAGGCTGAACCTGCATGACAATCCGTTGAGCGAAGGCAGCATCGAGTATCTGGACGAAGCACAGGGTGCCAGCGAAACAGGCGCCCGAGGCAGCGCGTCGTATGCCCACGAGCCAATAGATGAAGAAACCCGTGCAACCTGGGTAGCGTCCAGAAACGAGCTCCTCCGTGCAGAACGGGAGGCAGCCTGGGACCGCCTGAGCGAGGAGCCGGGCTCTGGAGGCCTGTTCAGATTCCTGGCCGACTTTGCCCAGAGCGAAGACTTCGAGGCCCATCCGCGGCATTATCGACGCCGTCTCTGGCACATCCTCGAAGCCTGCGAAAACAATGAAGCGTTACGCGAGCAGTTGTTTCGCGAGGCCGACGGGCCGCGTACCTGCGAGGACCGCCTGTTGCTGCTGCTCAACCAGATGGAAGTGGGCGTGCTGGCCTTCCAGGGCATCGAAGGGGTGCCAGCGGAAATGAGAGAGAGCCACCTGCTGTATCTGGGCGGCCAGCTGCACCGCCTGGACCTGCTTGACGATATTGCCAACCGGCACATCCAGGCCCTGCGCGAAGCAGGACGCAGAGTAGATGAAATCGAAGTTCGGCTTTTCTATCGCCTGCGGCTGACGGGGCCACTTGACTTGCCAGCACCACCGGATGAGATGCACTTCGCATCATTCGCCCACGTGACAACGCGGGATCTGAACGCAGCAGAAATAGAAGTACTGCAAAGCTACAGCACCTTGTCGATGCTGGACGCGCTTGCAGGCCGCCCTTACTGGCAGAACTACCTGCGAGAAACCTATGCTGACCGTTTCGAGGCGACCGCAAGGCCTTATTACGAGCGAATGGAAGCGCTCGAGGCACGGGCCGTGGCCGGCCAGGAAGCGGGCTATGAAGACCAGGCCAGGGTTTTGATGCGCGAACTTGCCGCCGAGGAGTCAGTGCTGATACGCACCCTCACTACCGAGGCCTGGGCGCGCTGGAACCAGACGCCGAAAGAGCGGCTCATGCCCCACTGACCAGGCTGGCAGCACTGCGATCAGGCGCTGCATGGCAGCGGTCCTGATCGCTCGTGCATTGCGATGCAGGGCTGGCAAATCCGTTCGGATTTCCGAACGATTAACCGCCATTCATTCGGTATGGCGAATGAAACTTACCGTCACACGATGAAAGCAAAAGGTTGATTCCCAATGAATTCGAGGCGTTATGATCAATGCCAGAGCTTGGCACGACTCATGCTCTACACTTGGTAGCCGAATGCAATCGTTTATTTCTGTATTCGTTGAACGAAGAGTCCGCCAACGGCTCCATAAAAAAAACAAACACGTCGAGGAAAATTTGATGCGCATCGTTCGTCAATTGCTGGGCGCCGCCATCGCGGCCGCCGTGATCGCTTCGCCGGCCATGGCCGAAGAACTGACCGGCACCCTGAAGAAGATCAAGGAGTCGGGCACCATCACCCTGGGCCACCGCGACTCCTCCATCCCGTTTTCCTACCTGGCCGGCAAGCCCGAGCCCGTGGGCTACTCGCATGACATCCAGCTGGCTGTCGTCGACGCCCTGAAGAAGCAGCTGGGCACGGACATCAAGGTCCGCTACAACCTCGTCACCTCCCAGACCCGCATCCCGCTGGTGCAGAACGGCACCGTGGACCTCGAGTGCGGCTCCACCACCAACAACATCGAGCGCCAGCAGCAGGTCGGCTTCTCGGTCGGCATCTTCGAAGTCGGTACCCGCCTGCTGACCAAGGTCAAGGACGGTCAGCCGGCATACAAGGACTTCCCGGACCTGGCCGGCAAGAACGTGGTGACCACCGCCGGTACCACCTCCGAGCGCATCCTCAAGGCGATGAACGCCGACAAGCAGATGAAGATGAACGTGATTTCCGCCAAGGACCACGGTGAAGCCTTCAACATGCTCGAAAGCGGCCGCGCCGTGGCCTTCATGATGGACGACGCCCTGCTCGCCGGCGAAATGGCCAAGGCTCGCAAACCGTCGGACTGGGTCATCACCGGTACCCCGCAATCGTACGAAATCTACGGCTGCATGGTGCGCAAGGATGACGCGGCCTTCAAGAAAGCGGTCGATGACGCCATCGTCGGCTACTTCAAGTCGGGCGAAGTCAACAAGAGCTACGACAAATGGTTCCAGCAGCCAATCCCGCCAAAGGGCCTGAACCTGCAGTTCCCGATGAGCGACGAGCTGAAGAAACTGATCGCCGAGCCGACCGACAAGGCTGCGGACGAGAAGAAGTCCTGACTCTCAGATAGTGGCCTGGTGCTCAACAGTACCAATCAATACTGCAGGCCACTCATTAGTGTCTAACCTTTCATCCGAGGGCGCCAAGCGCTCTCGGATGCTCGAAGGTGCCCGTGAAACAATCGTCTGAGGGGAAATCCCGATGAATTACAACTGGGACTGGGGCGTGTTCTTCAAGTCCACCGGCGTGGGCAGCGAAACCTATCTGGACTGGTACGTCACCGGCCTGGGCTGGACCATCGCCATCGCCATCTCCGCCTGGGTCATCGCCTTGCTGCTGGGCTCGGTCCTCGGTGTCATGCGCACCGTGCCGAACCGTTTGGTATCGGGTATCGCCACCGCCTATGTGGAGCTGTTCCGCAACGTACCGCTGCTGGTGCAGCTGTTCATCTGGTACTTCCTGGTGCCAGACCTGCTGCCAGAAGGCCTGCAGGAATGGTTCAAGCAGGACCTCAACCCGACCACTTCGGCGCTGATCAGCGTGGTCATCTGCCTGGGCCTGTTCACTGCCGCCCGCGTGTGCGAGCAGGTGCGTACCGGCATCCAGGCGCTGCCCCGCGGCCAGGAAGCCGCCGCCCGCGCCATGGGCTTCAGCCTGTCGCAGATCTACACCAATGTGCTGCTGCCACAAGCCTACCGGATCATCATTCCGCCGCTCACCTCGGAATTCCTGAACGTGTTCAAGAACTCGTCGGTGGCGTCGCTGATCGGCCTGATGGAACTGCTCGCACAAACCAAGCAGACCGCTGAGTTCTCGGCGAACCTGTTCGAGGCCTTCACCTTGGCCACGCTGATCTACTTCACCCTGAACATGGGCCTGATGCTACTGATGCGCATGGTCGAGAAGAAAGTCTCGGTGCCCGGCCTGATTTCCGTAGGGGGCAAATAAATGGACATGGATTTCAGCGAAATCATCCCGGCCCTGCCTGCCCTTTGGGAAGGCATGGTCATGACCCTGCAGCTGATGATAATGGGCGTGGTTGGCGGCATTGTACTGGGGACCATCCTGGCCCTGATGCGCCTGTCGTCGAGCAAGCTGCTGTCGAACGTGGCCGGCGCCTACGTCAACTACTTCCGCTCGATCCCGCTGCTGCTGGTAATCACCTGGTTCTACCTGGCGGTACCATTCGTGCTGCGCTGGATTACCGGTGAGGACACCCCGGTAGGTGCTTTCACCTCCTGCGTGGTGGCATTCATGATGTTCGAGGCCGCGTACTTCTGCGAAATCGTCCGCGCCGGCGTGCAGTCGATCTCCAAGGGCCAGATGGGCGCCGCCCAGGCCCTGGGCATGACCTACGGCCAGACCATGCGCCTTATCATCCTGCCCCAGGCCTTCCGCAAGATGACGCCGCTGCTTTTGCAGCAGAGCATCATCCTGTTCCAGGACACCTCGCTGGTCTACACCGTGGGCCTGGTGGACTTCCTCAACTCGGCACGCTCCAACGGCGACATCATCGGGCGCTCCCATGAGTTCCTGATCTTCGCCGGTGTCGTGTACTTCCTCATCAGCTTCTCCGCTTCGTGGCTGGTCAAGCGCCTGCAAAAAAGGATCGCCGTATGATTTCCATCAAGAACGTAAACAAGTGGTACGGGGACTTCCAGGTACTGACCGACTGCAGCACCGAGGTCAAGAAGGGTGAAGTGGTGGTGGTCTGCGGCCCGTCGGGCTCGGGCAAGTCCACCCTGATCAAGTGCGTCAACGCCCTGGAGCCGTTCCAGAAAGGTGACATCGTGGTCGACGGCACCTCGATCGCCGACCCCAAGACCAACCTGCCCAAGCTGCGTTCGCGCGTTGGCATGGTGTTCCAGCACTTCGAGCTGTTCCCGCACCTGTCCATCACCGAGAACCTGACCATCGCCCAGCGCAAGGTGCTTGGCCGCAGCGAAGCAGAAGCGACCAAGAAGGGCCTGGCCCTGCTCGACCGCGTCGGCCTCGGTGCCCACGCCAAGAAGCACCCCGGCCAGCTGTCCGGCGGCCAACAGCAGCGCGTGGCCATCGCCCGCGCCCTGTCGATGGACCCGATCGTCATGCTGTTCGACGAACCGACCTCGGCCCTGGACCCAGAAATGGTCAACGAAGTACTGGACGTGATGGTCGAGCTGGCCCACGAAGGCATGACAATGATGTGCGTGACCCACGAAATGGGCTTTGCCCGCAAGGTGGCCAACCGCGTGATCTTCATGGACAAGGGCAACATCATCGAGGATTGCCAGAAGGAAGACTTCTTCGGCAACCCGAGTGCCCGCCACGAACGTACCCAGCACTTCCTCAGCAAGATCCTGCAACACTGATTTTGCTTCACTGAAGCGGTCGGCGCCGCTGCCCTTCGGGCAGCAGGCGCTGGTCGTGACAAGGCCACTGTGATGAAATGCGATCCTTCGCTTCTTCTCCCTGCCAAGCCTGCCGTGAAATCCCGCCTGCTCCGCCAATTGCTGTTACCGCCACTGATCATCCTGCTGATGGTCGGCCTGGGAATGGCTGGCTACCTGATCAGCGAGAGCAGCGGCATCCGCACCCTCAGCGAAAACGGCGAGCGCCAGCTGGAGCTGCACGCGCGCACGGTCGAGAGCGAAATCAGCAAGTACACCTACCTGCCGAGCCTGCTGGAGCTGGAAGACAGCGTCTCGCACCTGCTCACCGACCCTGACGGCGGCTCGCGGCAGACCGTCAACGAATACCTCGAAGGCCTGAACCGGCGCAGCCGCAGCCGGGCCATCTTCGTCCTCGACACCAACGGCCGTGTCCAGGCTACCAGCAACTGGCGCGATGCCGACTCGTTCCTCGGCGAGGACCTGTCGTTCCGGGCCTACTTCCAGACTGCCGTGCGCGGCGAACCCGGGCGTTTCTACGGTATCGGCAGTACAACCGGCGAGGCCGGCTATTACCTGGCCCACGGCCTGGAGGAACACGGCAAGATCATTGGCGTGGCGGTGATCAAAGTGCGCCTGGACACCCTCGAGGAGCGCTGGCAGCGTGCCCGCCTGGAGGCGTTCGTCAGCGACGAGAACGGCATCATCATTCTCTCCAGCGACCCTGCCCGGCGCCTGAAGTCGGTACGCCCGCTGACCCCGCAGATCAAGGAGCGCCTGGCTCGCAGCCTGCAGTACTACTGGTGGCCGCTGAACGAACTGCAGCCGCTGGCACGGGAGACCCTGGCCGATGGTGTGGAAAAGCTGACCTTCCCGGCCAACAGCGAAACCGCACAGGGCAAGGCCCGCGAAATGGCCTACCTGGCCCAGACCCGGCGCCTGGTCGACACGCCCTGGCATTTCACCCTGCTGACCCCGCTGCAGGACCTGCGCCGCGAATCCATGGTACAGGGCATCCTGGCAGGCGTGGCCTTTGCATTGCTGGCGATCCTCGGCATCGCCTGGAACGAACGGCGCAAGGTCATCGCCACTCGCCTGGCAGCCCGCGAGGCCCTGCAGGAAGCCAACAGCCAGCTGGAACGACGGATTACCGAACGCACGGCCGACCTGCGTGCCAGCAACGAACGCCTGAAGGGCCAGATTCGCGAGCGCCGGCATGCCGAGCAGACCCTGCGTCACGCCCAGGATGAACTGGTACAGGCTGGCAAGCTGGCCGCCATCGGGCAGATGTCCACCAGCATTGCCCACGAACTGAACCAACCGCTGGCCGCGCTGCGTACGTTGTCCGGTAACACCGTGCGCTTCCTCGAACGCGGGGCGCTGGAAACCGCCAGCACCAACCTGCGTACCATGAACGACCTGATCGACCGAATGGGCCGAATCACCGCCAGCCTGCGCTCGTTCGCCCGACGCAGTGACGACAGCGGCCAGGCTTCGCTGGCCAAGGCAGTGGACGCTACCTTGCAGGTGCTGGCCAACCGCATCAGCGCCTGCCACCTGCAGCTGCACAATCAGTTCGAGGACCAGCAGCTGGCCATCGACCAGACCCGCCTGGAGCAGATCCTGGTCAACCTGATCGGCAACGCCCTGGATGCCATGGCCGCCCAGCCGCTGCCGCAACTGTGGCTGGAAGGCGAGCTGCAGGGCGACAAGTACCGTTTGCAGGTGCGCGACAATGGCCACGGCATCGACGCCGAGGCGCGCAAGCACCTGTTCGAACCTTTCTTCACCACCAAACCGGGCGAACATGGCCTGGGCCTGGGCCTGACCCTGTCGGCGAGCCTTGCCGCCGCCGCCAAGGGCAGCCTCAACGTCGAGCACCCCGCCAGCGGCGGCACGGCCTTCGTCCTGGCCCTGCCCCTGGTCTCACCCCCTAGCGAATCGGCAGAGCACCCATGAACCAAGCGCCTCTTACCGTCCTGATCGTCGAAGACGACCCGCATGTGCTGCTCGGCTGCCAACAGGCGCTGGCCCTGGAAGACATCGCCTGTGAAGGTGTGGGCAGCGCCGAGCAGGCGCTGGAGCGCATCGGCGACGACTTCGCCGGCATCGTCGTCAGCGATATACGCCTGCCGGGCATCGATGGCCTGGAGCTGCTCAACCGCCTCAAGGCCCGCGACCGCAGCCTGCCGGTGGTACTGATCACCGGCCACGGCGATATCGACATGGCGGTGGGCGCCATGCGCAATGGCGCCTACGACTTCATGGAAAAACCCTTCTCCCCGGAGCGCCTGGTCGACGTGGTGCGCCGCGCCCTCGAACAGCGCGGGCTGTCGCGCGAAGTGGTGGCCCTGCGCCGCCAGTTGGCGGAGCAAAGCAGCCTGGAGGGGCGCATCATTGGCCGTTCGCCGGCCATGGAGCACCTGCGCGAGCTCATCGCCAACGTCGCCGATACCTCGGCCAACGTGCTGATCGAAGGCGAAACCGGTACCGGCAAGGAACTGGTCGCCCGCTGCCTGCACGACTTCAGCCGTCGTCAGGGCCAGCCGTTCGTGGCACTGAACTGTGGCGGCCTGCCGGAAAACCTGTTCGAAAGCGAGATTTTCGGCCACGAGGCCAACGCCTTCACCGGTGCTGGCAAACGCCGCATCGGCAAGATCGAACATGCCAATGGCGGCACGCTGTTCCTCGACGAAGTGGAGAGCATGCCGATCAACCTGCAGATCAAGCTGTTGCGTGTGCTGCAGGAGCGCACCCTGGAGCGGCTGGGCTCGAACCAGAGCATTCCGGTGGACTGCCGGGTGATCGCCGCCACCAAGTCTGACCTGGATGCCATGGGCCAGAGTGGCCAGTTCCGCAGCGACCTGTATTACCGGCTGAACGTGGTGACACTGGAGCTGCCGCCGCTGCGCGAGCGCCGCGAAGATATCCTGCAGCTGTTCGAACACTTCCTGCAGCAGTCGGCCCTGCGCTTCGACCGTGAAACACCTGCGCTGGACAGCCAGACCCTGTCGCGCCTGATGGCCCACGACTGGCCGGGCAACGTGCGTGAGCTGCGCAACGTCGCCGAACGCTATGCCCTCGGCCTGCCTGCGTTCAAGAAAGGCCCCAGCGGTGGTGCCAGCCAAGGCTTGGGCTTTGCCGAGGCGGTGGAAGCGTTCGAGCGCAACCTGCTCAGCGATGCCCTGCAACGTACCGGTGGCAACCTGAGCCAGGCCAGCCAGGAGCTGGGCATGGCCAAGACCACGCTGTTCGACAAAGTGAAGAAATACGGCCTCGGCTGACCTCAACCCAACCTGGAAAGACAACGTGGACCTGGTATTCAAAGCTGCCCTGGGTGCTGGTGTGGTGGTGCTGCTGGCGGTGCTGTCGAAGACGCGCAATTACTACATCGCCGGGCTGGTGCCGCTGTTCCCCACCTTCGCCCTGATTGCCCACTACATTGTCGGCAAGGGGCGCAGCATTGCCGACCTGAAGACCACCATCCTGTTCGGCATGTGGTCGATCATTCCGTACTTCGTGTACCTGGCGACCTTGTATGTACTGGTCGACCGCATGCGCCTGGAGGCATCGCTGGCGTTGGCCACGGTGGCCTGGCTGATGGCGGCGACCGTGCTGGTGACCTTGTGGGTGCGGATGCACTGAGGCAGGTCGGCTGACGCGGTCCGTGTAGGAGCGGCCTTGTGTCGCGATGGGGCGCGTAGCGGCCCCCGATTTCAGCTTAGCCGCGAATATTGCCGGGGCCGCCTTGCGGCCCTTTCGCGACACAAGGCCGCTCCTACAGGGGATCGCATCAGCCTGGAAGCATGGAAATTCACAGCCCTGCGATATGCGTGACATCCTGCCGATGTGCCTGCAGGTAGGGCAACACCGCCCCCAGCAACGGCGCCTTGAACGGCTCCTGGAAGCGGTGCGCCAACCCCGGTATCAAGCGCAGCTGGCTGCCCTGGATATGCGCCGCCAGGTGCACGCCATGCATCACCGGCAGCAACGGATCGGCCGTGCCATGCACTACCAGGGTCGGCACCCGCAACTGGTTAAGCAACTCGACCCTGCTCGGCTCGGCCAGTATCGCCATGATCTGGCGCTTGGCCCCTTCAGGGTTGAACGCCCGGTCGTAGGCCACGGCCGCTTGCTGCAGCAAGGCCGCACGGTCGTCACGCACCTCGGGGCTACCCAGCGCCGCCAGCAGATCAGCCTGCTGCTCGATGGCCACTTCGCGGTTCGGCGCGCTGCGCCGGGCCAGCAACTGCACCAGCGCCGGATCCGGCGCCGGCAACCCCGCCGCCCCTGAACTGGACATGACCAGCGTCAGGCTGCGCACGCGCTCGGGCGCCATGGCAGCCAAGTGCTGGGCAATCATGCCGCCCATGCTAACCCCCAGCACATGAAACTGGCGCACGCCCAACGCATCCATCAAGCGCAGGCCATCGTCCGCCATGTCGGTCAGCGTATAGGGCGCAGCCACCGACAGGCCCAGCTTGTAGCGCAGCAGTTCGACCGTCAGGTTGGCCGTCGGTGGCAACTGGTTCCAGCGTGACAGGCCGACATCGCGGTTGTCATAGCGGATCACCCGAAAGCCCTGGCGGCACAACGCTTCGACCACGTCGTCCGGCCAGTGGATCAGCTGCCCGCCAAGGCCCATCACCAGCAGCAAGGCCGGGTCGCGTGGCGCACCGACGCTCTGGTAGACAAGGCTGACCGCGCCCAGCTCGGCCCGCTGCACCGGCACGTGGGCGTCACAACGCTGTTCAGCGAAACTTGCAGGTACGCCGAATACAAAGAAAAGAAAAAGCCAAAAAGCCCGCATGAAAGAAACACCAGAATGCAGATCCCCAGTAGAGCGCGAGTCTGATGAATTCTGTTCGGGCGCGCTGCCACAGTTCAGTGACAGTTTGATGACTCCCGCCAGGCGGTGCGGCGGTACGCCTAGTCGACAGGCGCGGCAACATGAGGGAAACTCAACTCATTCCCTGTTTCCTCAAGTCCACACACCGGAGTCAGCTGTGCTGGAGATCCGTCACCTGAAAACCCTTCATGCCCTGCGCGAGGCCGACAGCCTGGTGGAGGCCGCCGAGCGCCTGCACCTGACCCAGTCGGCGCTGTCGCACCAGTTCAAGGAGCTGGAAGAGCGCCTGGGCCTGCCGCTGTTCGTGCGCAAGACCAAGCCGATCCGCTTCACCAGCGCCGGATTGCGTCTGCTGCAACTGGCCGATGCCACCCTGCCGCTGCTGCGCGGCGCCGAACGTGACATCGCGCGCCTGGCCGGCGGCACCGCCGGTCGTCTGCACATGGCCATCGAATGCCACAGCTGCTTCCAGTGGCTGATGCCGACCATCGACCAGTTCCGTGACGCCTGGCCGGAGGTGGAGCTGGACCTGGCCTCCGGCTTTGCCTTCGCCCCACTGCCGGCCCTGGCCCGCGGCGACCTCGACCTGGTGGTGACCTCCGACCCGCTGGACCTGGCGGGCATCACCTACGTGCCGCTGTTCACCTACGAGGCGATGCTGGCGGTGGCCAACCAGCATCCGTTGGCCAGCAGGCCCTACATCGTGCCGCAGGACCTGCTCGACCAGACCCTCATCACCTACCCGGTGGAGCGCGACCGCCTGGACATCTTCACCCGCTTCCTGGAGCCAGCCGACATCGAGCCCGCCGCCGTGCGCACATCGGAGCTGACGGTGATGATGATGCAACTGGTGGCCAGTGGCCGTGGCGTGTGCGGCATGCCGCACTGGGCGCTGCACGAGTACAGCTCGCGCGGATATGTGAAGGGCAAGCGCCTGGGTGAGAAAGGCCTGTTCGCCACGCTTTATGCCGCCGTGCGCACCGACATGCTCGATGCGCCATATATGCGCGACTTCTTGCTGACGGCCAAGGACACCTCGTTCGCCACCCTCGATGGTGTCAGCGCGGTGCGCTGACGGCCTGGCGGTATAGCGGCAGGATCAGGTCGCGGGTCAGGGGTGCCAGCTGCATGGCGGGTACCTGGTCTGCGGCCAGCCACACCACCTCCTCGATCTCCGCGGCCGGCAGCACGGCTGCGGCGCTGTCGACACGGAACAGTTCGGCCTGTACCTCGAAGCCCGGCTCGTTGGCGGCCGGGGCGCTGAACTGGCCCAGGTGCACGGCCTGGGCCGGGTCGATGTGCAGGCCCAGTTCCTCATGCAGCTCGCGCACCAGCGCCTGCACGGGTGTTTCGCCAGCATCGATCTTGCCACCGGGCTGCATGAAAGCCTGGGTGCCGCGTTTGCGTACCAGCAGTGTTCGGCCTTGGGGATCGATCAGCAGGGCCGCGGCGATGCGGATGGTGTTGGGCATGGGGGCTCACCTGAAACAATGGCCGGGGAGGATCCCATGGGGGTCATTGCCCTGACAAGGCCAGTGTCTCCTGTGCCGGCCTGTTCGCGGGTAAACCCGCTCCCACAGGTGCACCACAAGGTCAGAGAGCGGCGCAGTACCTGTGGGAGCGGGTTTACCCGCGAAGAGGCCGGCACCAGACGAACGGCCCCTTGCCAACCCGTCCCACACCCTCCATAACCAACACATGAACCTGCCCGCCAAACACCACCCGGTGCTCGAGCTGTTCCACCCCGCCGTGCGCACCTGGTTCCGTCGCCACTTCGCCACGGTGACCGATGCCCAGGCCCAGGCCTGGCCGTTGATCCATGCGGGCCAGTCGATGCTGCTGGCCGCACCGACCGGCTCGGGCAAGACCCTCAGTGCGTTCCTGGCCGTACTCGACGAACTGTTCCGCCAAGGCCTGGAGCACCAGGGCGAGCTACCAGCGCAAACCCAGGTGGTCTACGTTTCGCCACTCAAGGCGCTGTCCAACGATATCCGCCTGAACCTGCAAGCCCCGCTCGAAGGCATCAGCCAGGCCATCGCGGACCAGGGCCTGAACGCCCCGCGCATCACCACGGCCGTGCGCAGCGGCGACACTCCGCAGAAGGAGCGTGCCGCCATGCGCAAGCTGGCGCCGCACATCCTGGTGACCACCCCCGAATCGCTCTACGTGCTGATGGGCTCGGCTTCTGGCCGTAAAGGCCTGGCCAGCGTGCACACGGTAATCGTCGACGAAATCCATGCCCTGGCCGGCAACAAGCGCGGCGCCCACCTGGCACTGACCCTGGAGCGCCTGCAGGCCCTGTGCAACCGGCCGTTGCGGCGCATCGGCCTGTCGGCCACGCAACGCCCGGTCGAACGGGTGGCGCAATTTCTGGTCGGCAACGGCCGCCCCTGCGCAATCGTCGATGTCGGCCATGCTCGGCAGCGCGACCTGGCCATCGAGGTGCCGCCAGTGCCGCTGGGTGCAGTGATGGCCACCGATGTCTGGGGCCTGGTCTATGACCGCCTGGCCACCCTGGCGCGCGAACACCGCACCACCCTGGTGTTCGTCAACACCCGGCGACTGGCCGAGCGCATCACCCGCCACCTCAGCGACCGGCTGGGCAAGGAGGCGGTTGCCGCGCACCACGGCAGCCTGGCCAAGGAACTACGCCTGGACGCCGAACAACGCCTTAAGAATGGCCAGTTGCAGGTGCTGGTGGCCACCGCATCGCTGGAGCTGGGCATCGATATCGGCGACATCGATCTGGTCTGCCAGATCGCTTCACCAGGTTCGATAGCGGCCTTTCTGCAGCGGGTCGGCCGCGCCGGCCACCAGGTCGATGGCGTGCCAAAGGGCCGCTTGTTCCCGACCTCGCGTGATGACCTGATCGAATGCGTGGCCCTGCTCGACTGCATACGCCGGGGCGAACTGGATGAACTGCACATTCCCCGGGCGCCGCTGGACGTGCTGGCCCAGCAGATCGTCGCCGAAGCCAGCAACCAGCCCTGGCACGAACGAGCCCTGTTCGACTGCCTGCGCCAGGCCACGCCCTATGCCGAACTCGACCAGCAACATTACCAGGCCCTGTTGCGCATGCTCGCCGAGGGCTACAACGGCCGCCAGGGCGTGCGCAGTGCCTATCTGCACCGCGATGCGGTGAGCGGCACCCTGCGTGGCCGCCGCGGCAGCCAGCTGACCGCCCTGACCAGCGGCGGCACCATCCCCGACAACGCCGACTACGCCGTGCTGCTCGAACCCCAGGCGCTGAACATCGGCAGCGTCAACGAAGACTTCGCCGTGGAAAGCATCGCCGGCGACATCTTCCAGCTTGGCAATGCCTCCTATCGAATCCTGCGGGTCGAGCCAGGCCGGGTGCGGGTGGAGGATGCCCATGGCCTTCCACCGACCATTCCATTCTGGCTGGGCGAAGCGCCGGGGCGCAGCGACGAGCTGTCCGCCGCGGTGGCCCGGCTGCAGGCGCAGATCGACCAACAGCTGGCTGACAACAACCAGGCCGAGGTGCTGACATGGTTGCAGGCCACCTTCGAACTAGGTGAAGACGCCGCCGGCCAGTTGCTCGACTACCTGGCCCGCACCCGCGAAGTGCTTGGTGCCCTGCCCTCGCAGGACACGCTGGTGATGGAGCGCTTCTTCGATGAGTCCGGCGGTACCCAGTTGATCATCCATTCGCCCTACGGCAGCCGCATCAACCGCGCCTGGGGCCTGGCCCTGCGCAAGCGCTTCTGCCGCACCTTCAACTTCGAGTTGCAGGCGGCGGCCAGCGAGGACGCCATCGTGCTGTCGCTGTCCTCCAGCCACAGCTTCGAACTGGACGACGTGTGGCGTTACCTGAATAGCCGCAACGCCGAGTCGATCCTTGTCCAGGCACTGCTCGATGCGCCGCTGTTCGGCGTGCGCTGGCGCTGGAACGCCAGCGTGACCATGGCCTTGCCGCGCTTTGTCGGCGGTCGCAAGGTGGCGCCACAGATCCAGCGGATGAAGAGTGAAGACCTGATTGCCGCCGTGTTCCCCGACCAGATCGCCTGCCTGGAGAACATCGTCGGCGAGCGGCAGATTCCTGATCATCCGCTGGTCGAGCAAACCCTCGACGACTGCCTGCACGAGGCGATGGACAGCGAAGGCTGGCTAGCACTTTTGCGGCGCATGGAAAGCGGCACGGTACGCCTGCTGTGCCGCGATCTGCCCGCCCCTTCGCCGTTGGCGGCGGCCATCCTCAATGCACGGCCATATGCCTTCCTGGATGACGCGCCACTGGAAGAGCGTCGCACGCAGGCAGTGCTCAACCGGCGCTGGAACGAGGTGCAGAACGGCGACGACCTGGGCGCGCTGGACGCCGATGCGATTGCCGCCGTGACGGCCGAGGCCTGGCCGCAACCGCGCAACGCCGACGAAATGCATGAAGCGTTGATGGGCCTGGGTGTCATCAGCCAGGACGAAGTGCAGGGCAATGCCGGCTGGGAGCTGCTGCTCAGACAATTGGCCAAGGCTGGCCGGGCCTTGCGCCTGGTGGATGAAAAACTGTGGCTGGCACGCGAGCGGTCGAGTCTGCTGCAGGTGCTGTATCCCGGCTCCCGGCTGGAACCTGCGTTGCAGGTACTGCCAGGCTTCGATCAGGCCATCGAGCCGGACATTGCGCTGGTCGAACTGTTGCGAGCCCGCCTGAGCGGCCATGGCCCGCTGACCCGTGCGCAGATTGCGGCAGCACTTGGCAAGCCGCTGCCGGCCATCGAACAGGCCCTGGCCCGCCTGGAGGCCGAAGGCTATGTGCTGCGTGGGCATTTCAGCCCCGGCGCAAGCGAACTGCAGTGGTGCGAGCGCCATTTGCTGGCGCGCATCCACCGCTACACAGTCAAACGCCTGCGCCGGGAGATCGAGCCGGTCAGCCTGCAGGACTTCGTGCGCTTTCTGTTCGACTGGCAGCACCTGGCTGACGACACGCGCCTGCGCGGCCCGCAAGCCGTGGCCGAGGTACTTGGCCAGTTGCAAGGGTTCCCGAGTGCAGCCGGAGCCTGGGAGGCCGAACTGCTGCCGGCACGTATCAAGGACTACAGCCCGCACTGGCTCGACGATGCCTGCCGTAGCGGACAGTTTGCCTGGAGCCGGCTGGCGGCGACCGTGTCGAGCAACACCTTGTCGAGCACACCACTGGTGCTGCTGCCGCGCGAGCATCTTGGGTTGTGGCGCAGCCTTGCCCCCGTACCCGCCCTGGATAGCCTCGGCGCACGGGCGCAACGCGTCCACGAGGTGCTGAACGCACATGGCGCGCTGTTCTTCGACGAGCTGGCACACGACGCCCACCTGCTGCCCAGCGAACTGGAGACGGCCTTGCAAGAGCTGGTAGGTGCAGGCCTGGTGGGGGCCGACAGCTTCACCGGCCTGCGCAGCCTGATCACCCCGGCGGCGAAACGCACATCGCGCAACAGCCGACGCGGCCACCCGCCGCTGTCCAGCAGCATGTCCCATGCCGGGCGCTGGGCCTTGCTGCGCAGGGGCACTGTAGACGACAGCCAGCGCCTGGAGCACATCGCCCGGGCCCTGCTTCGGCGCTATGGCGTGGTGTGCTGGCGCCTGCTGGAGCGCGAAAGCGATGTGCTGCCGCCCTGGCGCGAACTGCTGCGCTGCTATCACCGGCTGGAAGCGCGTGGCGAGATTCGTGGCGGGCGCTTCATTGCCGGGCTGGCCGGCGAACAGTTCGCCTTGCCGGAGGCGGTGGGGCTGCTGCGGCAGGTGCGGCGGCGTGAATTGGACGGGGCATTGGTGGTGGTGAGTGCCAGTGACCCACTGAACCTGGTCGGGTCTTTGCTGCCGGGGGCAAAAGTGCCGGCGGTGAGCGGCAACCGCCTGCTGTACCGCGACGGGGTGCCAGTGGCGATGCGGGTGGCAGGGCACTATTCGTACCTGGTCGAAGCGCCGGCACAAGAGCAGGAAAGCTGGCGGCAGAAGCTGCTGCGCGACACTATCTGAATCCCTTGTTGCTGACTTCAGGGCATGCACAGCACCTGTAGGAGCAGCCTTGTGCTGCGAAGAGGCCATTATTGCCGAAGACAATCTGTTTCCCTATTGGCCTCTTCGCAGCACAAGGCTGCTCCTACAAAAGCCCGTGTTGGCCTGAAGACTATCGCCAGGCTCTGCGAGAATGATTTTCGCTACCCCGATTTTAATTTGCACAGCCGAGCAACTTGGCTATGGTCGGGGTTTGCCCCAGGCCCTGAGCCTGACCGCGCCATCGCAAGGACCCTGTATGAGCCTGTCACTTCTCAGTCGCTATGCCTTCTTCGCCGCCTGTGTGCTGTTCACCCTGGCGAGCCTGCCGTTCACCCACCACGAATGGCTGTGGCCGTTCACCCTGAGCACCGGAATCCTCAGCCTCATCGGTCTGTTCGACCTGTTGCAGCAACGCCACGCAGTACGCCGCAACTATCCGATCCTGGGCAACATCCGCTATCTGGTCGAGGCCATTCGCCCGGAAATTCGCCAGTACCTGCTGGAGGCGGACAGCGACGCCCTGCCGTTCTCCCGCGCCCAGCGCTCGCTGGTTTACGCAAGGGCGAAGAACGAAGCCTCGGACAAACCATTCGGCACCCTGATCGACGTGTACGAGTCCGGCTTCGAATTCATCGGCCACTCCATGCGCCCGGCGCCATTGGCCGACCCGGCAAGCTTCCGGGTCATCGTCGGCGGGCCGCAATGCAGCCAGCCATACTCAGCGTCGATCTTCAACATATCGGCGATGAGCTTTGGCTCGCTCAGCGCCAACGCCATCCGCGCGCTCAACCAGGGCGCCAAGCTGGGCAACTTCCACCATGACACCGGCGAAGGCAGCATCAGCCCCTATCACCGCGAGCATGGCGGCGACCTGGTCTGGGAACTGGGCAGCGGCTACTTCGGGTGCCGCACGCCAGACGGGCGCTTCGACCCCGAACGCTTTGCCGCCCAGGCACGCAGCCCGCAGGTGCGGATGATCGAAATCAAGATGAGCCAAGGCGCCAAGCCCGGCCATGGCGGCATCCTGCCCAAGCACAAGGTGACCCGGGAAATCGCCGAAACCCGTGGTGTGCTGATGGGCGAAGACTGCATATCGCCGTCGCGCCACAGCGCCTTCTCCACACCCATCGAGATGATGCAGTTCATCGCCCAGTTGCGTGAGCTGTCTGGCGGCAAACCGGTAGGTTTCAAGTTCTGCCTGGGCCACCCGTGGGAGTTCATGGGCATCGCCAAGGCCATGCTGGAAACCGGCATCCTGCCCGACTTCATCGTCGTCGACGGCAAGGAAGGCGGCACCGGCGCGGCGCCGGTGGAGTTCACCGACCACATTGGCGTACCGCTGCGCGAAGGGTTGCTGTTCGTGCACAACACCCTGGTTGGCCTGAACCTGCGCGACAAGATCAAGCTGGGCGCCAGCGGCAAGATCGTCAGCGCGTTCGACATTGCCAGCGTGCTGGCCATTGGCGCTGATTGGGCCAACTCGGCGCGCGGCTTCATGTTCGCCATCGGCTGCATTCAGTCGCAGAGCTGCCACACCAACAAGTGCCCGACCGGTGTGGCCACGCAAGACCCTCTGCGCCAGCGTGCGCTGGTGGTGCCGGACAAAGCCCAGCGGGTGTTGAACTTCCACCACAACACCTTGCGTGCCCTGGCCGAAATGCTTGCGGCAGCGGGCCTGGAGCACCCGGCGCAGCTGGAAGCCAAGCACCTGGTACGGCGCATCTCGGCCACCGAGATCAAGCTGTTCTCGCAGATGCATGTGTTCTTGAAGCCGGGTGAGCTGCTGACTGGCGAGGTGAACGGGCAGTTCTATTCGCGCATGTGGCAATTGGCACGGGCGGACAGCTTTGAACCGAACAGCGAAGTGGCGGCCTGATAGAACCCTGGGGCTGCTACGCAGCCCATCGCGACACAAGGCCGCTCCTACAGGCGACCGCGCCAGCTGCATGGGTCGCGGTCGCCTGTAGGAGCGGCCTTGTGTCGCGAAAGGGCCGCAAGGCGGCCCCAGCCATTTCAGATCAGGAGGCAGTACTGGCCACACCCTGCGCATCTTTCGGCGCCAGGCGGAATGCGTAGTACAGCACCGTCAGCAGTACCAGGAACGCCGGGCCGATGTACAGCGCCACGCGAGTATCCTCGAAGTACGCCATCAGGCCGACCACCAGCACCAGGAAGGCCAGCGCCAGATACGAGCTCAACGGCCACAGCCACATGCGGTATTTCAGTGCCTTGCGTTCAGTGGCACTGAGGCCGGCGCGGAACTTCAGTTGCGCCAGCAGGATCATCACCCAGGTCCAGATCGCGCCGAAGGTGGCGATCGAAGTCACCCAGACGAAGACCTTTTCCGGCACCAGGTAGTTGGCCAGCACGCCCAGCAGCAGCGCACCGATCGACAGCAGCAGCGCGTTGCGCGGCACGCCGTTCTTCGACGTACGGGCGAAGGCCGCCGGGGCCTGGCCGTTCTGCGCCAGGCTGTAGAGCATGCGCCCGGTGCTGAAGATGCCGCCGTTGCACGACGACAGCGCTGCAGTGATGACCACGAAGTTGATGATGCCGGCGGCGGTCTTGATGCCCAGGCGCTCGAAGGTCATGACGAACGGGCTGCCCTGGCTGCCGATTTCGCTCCAAGGGTAGATCGACAGGATCACGAACAGCGCACCGACATAGAACAGCAGAATGCGCCAGAACACCGAGCCGATGGCCTGCGGGATGGTCTTTTGCGGGTTGCGTGCTTCACCGGCGGTAAGGCCGATCATTTCCACGCCCAGGTAGGCGAACATGACCATTTGCAGCGACATCAGCACGCCGGTCACGCCATTGGGCATGAAGCCGCCGTTGCTCCAAAGGTTGGAAATACCCACTGCCACGCCGTCATTGCCGAAGCCAAAGGCAATGATGCCGATGCCGCCAAGGACCATGGCGATGATGGTGACGATCTTGATCAGGGCGAACCAGAACTCGAATTCACCAAAGGCCTTGACGGCCACCAGGTTGACCGCCCCCATGCTGCCCAGCGCCGCCAGGGCCCAGATCCAGCGTGGTACGTCGGGGAACCAGATGCCCATGTAGATGGCCACCGCGGTGATTTCGGCAACGCAGGTCACCAGCCACAGGAACCAGTAGTTCCAGCCGGTAAGGAAGCCCGCCAGCGGGCCTAGATAGTCCTGGGCATAACGGCTGAACGAGCCGGCGACAGGGTTGTGCACGGCCATTTCGCCAAGGGCGCGCATGATCACCAGGATGGCCAGGCCGCCGATGACATAGGACAACATGATGGCGGGGCCGGCCATTTCGATGGCCTTGGCCGAACCGAGGAAAAGACCGACACCGATACAGGCGCCCAGCGCCATCAGGCGGATGTGCCGTTCGCCCAGTTCACGCTTGAGCGGGCCGCCTTCAGCGGCCTGGCCGTGGGCAGGGTGGTTGCCGACTGGCATAGCAATACAACCTCATTTTGTTATTGGATTTGACCTTCGTGCAGCACCAGCCAGGCCGATAGGCGTGGCATTGGCTTGCCGAACTGGCCTTGTGGGCCGGCCCGAGTGCCGGAATAGAGCGCCCGGCGAGGCGAAGGGGGCGAGCAGTATAGGAAGACCCTTGCAGGTTTTTTCGCTGTATAAACAGGAATATTCAGCTAGATCTCTGGGGCCGCTTCGCACCCCATTCGCAGCACAAGGCTGCTCCTACAATGGATACGCATTCCCCTGTAGGAGCAGCCTTGTGCTGCGAATGGGGCGCGAAGCGGCCCCAAATCGCCCGGCCACCATAGCAACATCGCCGTATGAAGAAACCCACACCAAAGCCGCATAGCCCTACGCCACTCTTCTCCGTCTCTTACAAATTTTTCACCTGACCCGCTCAACGTCTAAGCTTCAGACAAGCAAGACGAAAATACCTGGCCGGATAGAAGACTATGGGCGCACTGTGGCAATCGGAACCAAGCAGAACGGAAGCACCCGAGATACCTCCGGCCGAGACGCCACAACCAAAGTCCCCCCGTCAGCGTCGGCTATGGTGGCGGCTGATCATCCTCATCCTGCTGGTGGCGCTGGTTGCCATCGGCTTCGCTGCATATGACGAATTCCGCACCTCCAACCTGCAGTCGCGGGAATTCAGCAAGCTGGCCAGCACCCTCACCTATTCGCTGCAACCAGGCCCCAGCGATGCCATCGTCTACCCCGGCGAAGGGCCGTTCGACAAACGCCTGGGCTACAGCGCCCTGGGCGAATTCCTGCCGCGGCTGCTCAAGCGCGACTACCTGATCAGCGAGCAGGTGAAGTTCTCGCCGGCGTTGATGAACTACGTCGATCATGGGCTGTTCGCCCCCTATATCGAGAAAATCCAGGCTGGCCTGTCGATCACCGACTGCCGTGGCGACATGCTGTACCAGTACAACTACCCGCAACACTTGTACCCGGACTTTGCGGCGATCCCGCCGGTTATCGTCAACAGCCTGCTGTTCATCGAGAACCGCGACCTGCTCGACACCAAGGACCCGCGCAACAACCCGGCCGTGGACTGGCCGCGCTTCGCCAAGGCCGCCTACAGCCAGGTGGCCAAGTACCTGGCCCTGCCCGGCCAGTCCGCTGGCGGTAGCACCCTGGCTACGCAGCTTGAAAAGTACCGCCATTCACCGGACGGCCTGACCGTTTCCGGCGCCGAGAAGATCCGCCAGATGATTTCCGCCAGCGTGCGTGCCTATCAGGGCGGCCCTGATACAACCGAGGCGCGCCAGCGCATCGTGCGGGACTACCTCAACAGCGTGCCGCTGTCGGCAGTACCTGGGCATGGCGAAGTGCATGGCATGGCCGAAGGCCTGCGGGTGTGGTACGGCGCCGATTTCGACCAGGTCAACCAGGCCCTGAGTTCCACCGCCAGCGACCCTGAGAGCATGGCCACACGCGGCCTGGCCCTGCGCCAGGTGCTGTCGCTGATGATTGCCCAGCGCCGGCCGTCGCACTACCTGTCCAAGGGGCGGCTCGAACTGGCCGAACTGACCGACGCGCACATCCGCGTGCTGGCCGCCAACAAGGTCATCGAGCAGCCACTGGCCGACGCTGCACTGGCCAGCAAGGCGGTATACCGCGACTGGGTGGCGCAACCGACCATCGTGCCGATCGTCACCAACAAGGGCATCAGCCTGGCACGCAACCGCCTGGCAGCCATGCTCAACCGCCCGCTTTACGATCTCGACCGGCTGGATGTGTCGGCCACCAGCACCCTGCAGTCCGACCTGCAGCTGCAGGTCAGCCAGTACCTGAAAAACCTTGCCGATCCTGAATTCGCGGCGCAGATCGGCTTGATCGGCGAACGCCTGCTCACCGCCAAGACCACCGATCAGGTGAGCTACAGCTTCACCTTGTTCGAGCGCACCGCCGACGGCTCGCGGGTGCGGGTGCAGACCGACAGCACCGACCAGCCATTCGACATCAACGAAGGCAGCAAGCTGGAGCTGGGCTCAACCGCCAAATTGCGGGTGCTCACCACCTATCTGGAGATCATCGCCGAACTGCACGACAAATACGCCGGCAAGCCAGCCGCCGAGTTGAAGAAAGTCGAAGTCGCCGAACTCGACCGCATCAGCCAGTGGTCGCTGGAATGGCTGGCGCAGAACAGCAAGAACCAGAGCCTGGACGCCATGCTCGATGCCGCGCTGGAACGCAAGTATTCGGCCAACACCGGCGAAGCCTTCTTCACCGGCGGCGGCATGCATGTGTTCAACAACTTCCGCAAGGAAGACAACAGCCGCAACCCAACCCTCAAGGATGCATTGCGCGAATCGATCAACCTGCCGTTCATCCGCCTGATGCGCGACCTGGTGCGCTACGTGACCTACCAGCAACCGTACAACCGCGTGCCGCTGCTCAAGGACGACTCCGACCCGCGCCGCCAGGAATACCTGGCCCGTTTCGCCGACAAGGAAGGCACCAACTACCTGATGCGCTTCTGGAAGAAATACCAGCGCAAGACCTCGCAGCAGCGCCTGGACACCTTCCTCGATAGCATGCGCGTGACCCCGCAACGGTTGGCGGCCGTGCACCGCTACCTGTTCCCCGAGGCTGGCCAGGAAACCTTCAACGCCTTCGTCCGTGCCCACCTCAAGGGTGACAAGATCGTCCTGGGCAAATTGACCGATGGCCGCCTGTCGGAGATGTACGACGCCTATGGCCCGGGCAAGTACGACCTGCCCGACCAGGGCTATATCGCCAAGGTCCACCCACTGGACTTGTGGCTGCTGGGTTACCTGCTGAAGAACCCCGGTTCGACCTTGACCGAAATGGTCAATGCCAGCCGCTTCGAGCGCCAGGAGGTCTACGGCTGGCTGTTCAAGAGCCGCCATCAGGGCGCCCGTGACAGCCGCATTCGCACCATGGTCGAGATCGAAGCGTTCCTCGACATTCACCAGCGCTGGAAGCGCGTGGGCTATCCGTTTGACCACCTGGTGCCTTCGCTGGCCACCGCCATCGGCAGCTCGGGCGACCGCCCTGCCGCCCTCTCCGAACTGGTTGGCATCATCCAGAACGACGGCGTGCGTCTGCCGACCTTGCGTATCGACACCCTGCACTTTGCGGCCAACACGCCTTACGAGACCAAGCTGGTCACCGACCCGGACCGGGGTGTACGGATTCTGCCGGTCGAAGTGGCGCGCGCCCTCAAAGGCGCCATGTCGCAGGTGGTGGATGCGGGCACCGCGCGGCGTATTTCCGGCAGCTTCAAGCTGCAGGACGGCACGCCATTGGTAATGGGCGGCAAGACCGGTACCGGTGACAACCGCATCGAAAGCTTTGGTGCTGGCGGCCGGCTGATCGGCTCGCGCTCGCTGAACCGTACCGCCACCTTCGTGTTCTTCCTGGGTGACAACCACTTCGGCACGTTGACCGCATTCGTGCCGGGGCGCTCGGCAGAGGCCTTCAAGTTCACCTCGGCGCTGCCGGTGCAGGTACTCAAGGGCATGGCGCCGATTCTCATGCCTTACCTGCAACCGGGCAATCCGAACGAGTGCAAGCCGCCGCAGGTTGCCGTGCATACAGCCACACCGCAAGGGGACACATCGAACGAATAGATGATAATCATCTGCAATTGAGGGCTTGTCTTTAGATATATCTTGAGTAATATCTTACGATATATCGCAAACGACGGAGCCCAGCCCCCATGCGCGAACATACCCCCCATGACCCCTTCGAGCGGCGCCCAGGTCGTGGCGAACGCGGCCCGCGCGTCTTCGCTCCCGGCGACCTCAAGCTGCTGATGCTGGCCCTGCTCGCCGAGCAGCCAGGCCACGGCTACGACCTGATCCGCCAGATCGAAAACCTGTTCGACGGCAGCTACAGCCCAAGCCCCGGGGTGATCTACCCCACCCTCAACTTCCTCGAGGAGGCCGAGCTGATCAGCGGCCAGGTGCAGGGCAGCAAACGCCTCTATGCCATCACCGAAGCCGGCCGCACCGCCCTGGCCGAACAGGCCGTCGCACTGGACGGCGTGCGCATGCGCATCGAAGTCAGCAAGCGCGCCCTGCGCGGCCACGACCGCCCACCAGAGATTCATGAAGCGGTCGGCAACCTGCGCCACGCACTGCACATGCACAGCGGCCGCTGGACTCCGGAAGAAATCGAGCGGGTCCGCGACCTGCTCAACCACACCGCCAAGGCTATCGCCTCCGGGCCGGCCGAACCTGTCCCGGAGACACCCCATGAATGACACCATTCACCGCGTCAACCACGAAATCCGCCAACGCCACCTGCAGGTGCTGCGGGTCACCGAACTGACCCCGCGCATGCGCCGCATCACTCTCGGGGGTGCCGAGCTGCAAGGTTTCACCAGCGTGGGCATTGACGACCATATCAAACTGCTGTTCGCCGAAACGCCGGAGCAACAGCAGGCCATCGAGGCTCGTAACCTGGGCCGAGAAGGTGGCGCACGGCCTACCATGCGTGAATACACGCCACGGCGCATCGACCTGGTGGCCAATGAACTGGACATCGACTTCGTGCTGCACGGCGATGGCCCCGCATCCACCTGGGCCGCCCAGGCGGCACCCGGGCAAACCCTGGACATCGCCGGGCCGCGGGCTTCGATGGTGGTGCCGGACATCTTCGACAGCTACCTGCTGATCGGCGACGAAACCGCCATTCCGGCCATTGGCCGCCGCCTGGAGGAATTGCCAGCGGGCCGGCAGGTACTGGCGGTTATCCAGATCGAAGACGAGCAGGAACGCCAGCCACTGCCAAGCAAGGCAAAGGTGGAAGTGATCTGGGTACGTCGCCAACAGGAAGACTTGCTGGCGCTGGTGAAGAACCTGACCTTGCCGCAAGGCCGGTTGTACGGCTGGGTAGCACTGGAAAAAGCCCTGACCCGCCAGGCCAAGGCACTGTTGCTGGAGAAAGGTTTGCCTGAGGATGCGCTCAAGGCTGTGGCCTACTGGCGTGCCGACGGGACTTCGGACGACGAATGATTGTTTATCGCCTGCACTGGCCCTATCGCCGGCAAGCCGGCTCCCACAGGTACCCGCAGCGCTCAAGGGCTGCGCTGTCGTGCAGAGAACCAATATCGCACGTCTGACGCGTCCTTTGTAGGAGCAGCCTTGTGCTGCGAAGAGGCCGGTAGAGCCAATAGACAGGCTTTGTCAGCACCGGCCTCTTCGCAGCACAAGGCTGCTCCTACAGAACCTCGCCGAACCAATGAGTCATGTGTTGTTCTATGAGAGCTGGCTTGCCGGCGATAGGGCCAGTGCAGGTCAAGCCAATCTGTGCAGCCCCCGCCACCGATCCAGCCCCAGCAACACCAGCCCAATCCCCCAGAACCCCGCCAACACCCCCAGGGCATTGAGCATTACCTGCCCATACCCCAGGCTCGCCACGTCGATGAACGGGTAGGCATACACGCCAATCTCGCTCCCACGCCAAAGCGCGTAGGCAAAATACGTCGTCGGGTAAACCGCCCAGACCAGCAGATGCCATAGCCGCAACCTACCTTTGGGCACCTCGCACCACCAGTACAAGGCATATAGCACGGGCATCACATCGTGCAGCAACTCGTCCGCCAGCCATTGCCAGCCCTGCGGTTGCCACAAGTGACGCAAAAGCACGCTGTAGGCCAATGCCACCAGCACGATGCTGGCAGCCACTGCGGAACTCACCGAAGGCGACAGGAAAAAGCGTTTGGCACGGCCTTCCCGGCCAAACGCCGCATAACTGAGCACCGTTGCCACCAGGGTGTTGGTCAACACGGTGAAATACCCGAACACATTGATCAGGCCACCCACCAGGCTGGCCTGCTCCTGCCAGCGCGCCAGCAGCACCAGATACACCTGCACGGTCAGGCCGAACCAGCCCAGCACGGCCATGCCGGTCAGCCAGGGGCGACGCGGCATGTCAGGCCTGGCGCTGCAGCTTCACGTACAGCTGCTCGACCTTTTCCCGTGCCCACGGCGTCTTGCGCAGGAAGGTCAGGCTCGACTTGATGGTCGGGTTGCTTTTGAAGCAACGCACATCGATGCGCTCGGCCAGGCCCTGCCATTGGTAGTGCGCCACCAACTCGGTGAGGATCTGTTCGAGGGTCTTGCCGTGCAGCGCGTTGTGTTGGGCCGTGCTCATGCCAGTGCTCCGTAGGAAAGATGCGCACCTTACACGAGTGTAGTGGTGGGTGGGATCAGGTGAGTCAACAGAAAAACCGCTGGCCAGGCGCAAAACCTCTGTGCTGAAATAGAGATGTTATATTGTAACAATACAAAAGCATCTGCCAAGGAACGCCCCATCCCCATGCTGTACACACCGCTTCGCCTCTCTCCCCTCGCCGTCGCGCTCTGGCTTGCCGCACCACCCAGCCAAGCGGTTGAGCTCGAACCCCAGGTCATCACCGCCAACCCTTTGGGTAACAGCCAGCTGGCCGCCCCCAGCACCGTGCTCGAAGGCGACAACCTGCTGCAACAGCAGCACGGCAGCCTCGGTGAAACCCTGAACAAGCAGCCCGGAGTCGCCTCCACCTGGTTCGGCCCTGGCGCCAGTCGCCCGGTAATTCGTGGCCTGGATGGCGACCGCATTCGCATCCTGCGCAATGGCGTCGGCGCCCTCGACGCTTCATCACTGTCCTACGACCACGCCGTGCCGCTGGACCCGGTGACCGTCGACCGTGTCGAGATCGTCCGTGGCCCGGCCGCCCTGCTCTACGGCGGCAACGCCATCGGCGGCGTGGTCAATACCTTCGACAACCGCATCCCGGATGCCCCCATCGAGGGCATCCACGGTGCCGGTGAACTGCGCTACGGCGGCGCCGATACCACCCGCAGCAGCGCTGGCAAGCTGGAGGCCGGCAACGGTGCCTTCGCCCTGCACCTGGATGCCAACAGCCGCCAGTTCAACGACCTGCGCATCCCCGGTTACGTGCGCAGTTCCAAGGTGCGCGATGCCGACGAACCCGGCAGCAAGCACCGCCTGGAAAACAGCGACGGCCGCCAGGACGGTGGCGCCGTGGGTGGCGCCTACCATTGGGACCACGGTTACGCCGGCCTGTCGTACAGCCGCTACGAAAGTAACTATGGCTCGGTGGCCGAGCCAGGTGTGCGCCTGGACATGAAGCAGGACCATTACGCCTTCGCCTCCGAGCTGCGCGACCTGGACGGCCCGCTCACTTCGATCAAGGTCGATGCTGGCTACACCGACTACGAGCATCGTGAAATCGAAGAAGGCGAGGTCCACACCACCTTCAGGAACAAGGGCTATGAAGCACGTATCGAAGCTCGCCACCAACCGCTCGGGCCGGTAGAAGGCGTGATTGGTGCCCAGGTCAGCCGCAACGAATTCTCCGCGTTGGGCGAGGAAGCCTTCGTCCCGCACACCGACACCGACAGCCTGGCGCTGTTCATGCTGGAGCAGTGGCAAGCCACCGAGCGCCTCAACCTGAGCCTGGGTGCACGCATGGAGCACACCCGGGTCGATCCGGATGCCAAAGGCAACGAGAACTTCGCCGACGCCGACAGCGCCAGCAGTTTCAACGCCTTCAGTCTGTCTTCCGGGGCGGTGTACCAGCTCGACCCGGTCTGGTCGCTGGCCGCCAACCTCGGCTACACCGAGCGCGCCCCGACCTTCTACGAGCTGTATGCCAATGGTGCCCACGTGGCCACCGGAGCCTTTGAAGTCGGCGATGCCACCCTGAACAAGGAAAAAGCCGTTTCCGCCGACCTGGCCCTGCGTTTCGACAACGGCACCCACAAGGGCAGTGTCGGGGTGTTCTACAGCCACTTCCGCAACTACATCGGCCTGATCAGCACCGGCAACATCCGCGAGGGGCATGACCACGATCATGATGAGGATGACCACGACCATGATCACGATCATGACCACGGCGGTTTCCCGGAGTACCAGTATCAGGGCGTGCGGGCGCGATTCTATGGCATCGAGGCCCAGGATCGCTGGCAGCTGGCCGAGAACCGTTACGGCAGCTTCGCGTTGGAAGTGTCTGGTGACTACACCCGGGCCAAGAACCTGGACAGTGGCGAGCCGCTGCCCCGCATCGCCCCGCTGCGCCTGAACAGCGGCCTGGTCTGGGAGCTGGACCACTGGCAGGCGCGGGTCGACGTGCAACACGCTGCGTCTCAGCATCGCAAACCGGCCAACGAAACCAGCACTGATGGCTATACCACGCTAGGGGCCAGCGTTGGTTACCGCTTCGAAGTTGGCCAGAGCCAGTGGCTGGCGTTTGTGCGCGGCGAAAACCTGACGGACCAGACCGTGCGCTATGCCAGTTCGATCCTGCGCGACATCGCCCCGGCGCCGGGGCGTAGTGTGGAAGTGGGTCTGCGTACCACCTTCTGATTGCAAATCAGTATCTGTGGGAGCGGGCATGCCCGCGAAGAAACCGACGCGGTGGATGGCACCGGCTCCGCCGGTGTTCGCGGGCGCGCCCGCTCCCACAAAAGAGCTCGCAAGCTCTGGACTGTTGCCATATCAACAACAATCCACTGCGACAATTTGTCTTTTTTTCTTACAACTTCCCCTATATCCTCCCCGCCGCAAGCTGAATCGCTTCATCGAAACCATCTTGTCGCCATATTCATTGAGGGGCCCGCCCTTCGATGCGCCTGCCGTTTATTCAATAATCAAAAGATAGCGCTATCTCATGCTCCAACTGCCCAAAACCTGTTACATCGGCCTTGCCCTCAGCGCCCTGGCGGCTCCCAGCAGCGCCAGCGAGATGTTCGCCAGCGATTCGCCATGGATGCTTGGCGACTGGGGTGGCACCCGCAGCGAACTGCTGGAAAAAGGCTACGACTTCACCCTTGGCTACACCGGCGAGATGGGCAGCAACCTGCACGGTGGCTACGATCACGACCGCACCGCGCGCTACAGCGACCAGTTCACCTTCGGCAGCCACCTGGACCTGGAGAAGATCCTCGGCTGGAACGACACCGAATTCCAGCTGACCATTACCGAGCGCCACGGCGACAACATCAGCAACGACCGTATCAACGACCCGCGTGTCGGCGGCTTCACCTCGGCCCAGGAGGTCTGGGGCCGTGGCGAAACCTGGCGGCTGACGCAGATGTGGATCAAGCAGAAGTACTTCGATGGCGCACTGGATGTGAAATTCGGCCGTTTCGGCGAAGGCGAAGACTTCAACAGCTTCCCCTGCGACTTCCAGAACCTGGCCTTCTGCGGCTCGCAGGTAGGCAACTGGGTAGGTGGCATCTGGTACAACTGGCCGGTCAGCCAGTGGGCCCTGCGCGTCCGCTACAACCTCAGCGATGCGCTCTACGCCCAGGTCGGCGTGTACGAGCAGAACCCCTCCAACCTGGAGTCGGGCAACGGCTTCAAGCTCAGCGGCAGCGGCACCCAAGGCGCGGTAATGCCGATCGAACTGGTATGGAGCCCACAGGTCAATGGCCTGAAAGGGGAATATCGCGCCGGCTACTACTACAGTAATGCCAAGGCACAGGATGTTCTCAAGGACAGCAATGGCCAGCCGGCAGCCCTCAGCGGCGCCGCCTACCGCAGCAGTTCGAGCAAGCACGGCTTGTGGCTCGGCGCCCAGCAGCAGGTGACTTCGCTGGCGTCCGACCAGTCGCGTGGCCTGAGCCTGTTCGCCAACGCCACGGTGCACGACAAGAAGACCAATGCCATCGACAACTATGTTCAGGCAGGACTGGTATACAAAGGGCCATTCGACGCCCGCGCCAAGGACGACATCGGTTTCGCCCTCGCCCGCGTGCACGTCAACCCTGCCTATCGCAAGAACGCGCGTCTGGTCAACCAGGCCGCCGGCATCGACGACTATGACAACCCCGGTTTCCTGCCGGTACAGGACACCGAGTACAGCGCCGAGCTGTATTACGGCATCCACTTGGCCGACTGGCTCACGGTACGCCCCAACCTGCAGTACATCCGCCACCCGGGCGGGGTGTCGCAAGTCGATGGCGCCCTGATCGGCGGCCTGAAGATCCAGAGCAGTTTCTAACCCCTTTCTTGACCTGACGGAGAACCTACGATGAGCACTGAAGGTGCCAACAATGGAAGCCGCTGGCTACCGCGCCTGATCGGCGCGCTGCTGTTGCTGATGGGCTTGGCCCTGCTGGCTGGCGGCATCAAGCTGAGCCAGCTGGGCGGATCGCTGTACTACCTGATCGCCGGAATCGGCTTTGCCCTGTCGGGTATCCTGCTGCTGGCGCAACGCCGCATCGCCCTGGGCCTGTACGGCCTGGTACTGCTGGGCAGCACCGCATGGGCCCTGTTCGAAGTGGGCCTGGACTGGTGGCAACTGGTGCCACGCCTGGCCATCTGGTTTGCCATCGGCGTGGTCCTGCTGCTGCCTTGGGCGCGTCGTCCGCTGGTCGGCCCGGCCAGCAAGGCCAACACTGCGCTGCTCGGTGTTGCAGTGGTAGCATCTGGCGCTTGTGCCCTGGGCAGCCAGTTCACCCACCCCGGTGAAGTGTTTGGCGAACTGGGCCGCGATAGCAGCGAAATGGCCAGCGCCGCCCCGGCCATGCCCGACGGTGAATGGCAGGCCTACGGCCGCACCGAGCATGGCGACCGCTATTCGCCACTGCGCCAGATTACCCCGCAGAACGCCTACCGCCTGGAAGAGGCCTGGCGCATCCGCACCGGTGACCTGCCGACCGAAAACGACCCTGTGGAGCTGACCAACCAGAACACCCCACTGAAGGTCAACGGCATGCTCTATGCCTGCACCGCGCATAGCCGCTTGCTGGCCCTGGACCCGGACACCGGCGCGGAAATCTGGCGCTTTGATCCACAGGTCAAGAGCCCCGTCGGCACCTTCAAAGGCTTTGCCCACATGACCTGCCGTGGCGTTTCGTACTATGACGAAAACCGTTACGTCAGCCGCGACGGCAGCCCGGCACCGAAAATTACCGACGCCGGCCAAGCCGTGGCCCAGGCCTGCCCTCGCCGCCTCTACCTGCCGACTGCGGACGCCCGCCTGATCGCCATCAATGCCGACAACGGCAAGGTCTGCGAAGGCTTCGCCAACCAGGGCGTGATCGACCTCACCACCGGCATCGGCCCGTTCACCGCTGGCGGCTACTACTCCACCTCGCCAGCCGCAATCACCCGTGACCTGGTGATCATCGGTGGCCACGTCACCGACAACGAGTCGACCAACGAGCCATCCGGCGTGATCCGCGCCTACGATGTACACGATGGTCACCTGGTGTGGAACTGGGACAGCAACAACCCGGACGACACCCAGCCACTGGCCCCCGGCAAGATGTACAGCCGCAACTCGGCCAACATGTGGTCGATCGCCAGCGTCGATGAAGACCTCGGCATGATCTACCTGCCACTGGGCAACCAGACCCCGGACCAGTGGGGCGCCGACCGCACCCCGGGCGCCGAGAAGTACAGCGCCGGCGTGGTCGCACTCGACCTGGCCACCGGCAAGGCTCGCTGGAACTATCAGTTCACCCACCACGACCTGTGGGACATGGACGTCGGCAGCCAGCCGACCCTGGTCCACCTGAAGACCGACGATGGCGTGAAGCCGGCAATCATCGTGCCGACCAAGCAAGGCAGCCTGTACGTGCTCGACCGCCGCGACGGTACGCCAATCGTGCCGATCCGCGAGATCCCCACCCCGCAAGGTGCGGTGAAAGGCGACCACACCTCGCCGACCCAGGCCCGCTCCGACCTCAACCTGCTCGGCCCTGAACTGACCGAACAGGCCATGTGGGGCGCCACGCCGTTCGACCAGATGCTGTGCCGCATCCAGTTCCGCGAGCTGCGTTACGAAGGCCAGTACACCCCGCCGTCCGAGCAAGGCTCGCTGATCTACCCGGGCAACGTCGGTGTGTTCAACTGGGGTAGCGTGTCGGTCGACCCGGTGCGCCAACTGCTGTTCACCTCGCCCAACTACATGGCCTTCGTGTCGAAGATGATCCCGCGTGAGCAGGTGGCCGAGGGCAGCAAGCGCGAAAGCGAGACCAGCGGCGTGCAGCCGAACACCGGTGCGCCGTACGCGGTGACCATGCACCCGTTCATGTCGCCACTGGGCGTACCGTGCCAGGCCCCGGCCTGGGGCTATGTCGCCGCCATCGACCTGTTCACCAACAAGGTAGTGTGGAAGCACAAGAACGGCACCACCCGCGACAGCACCCCGGTGCCGATCGGCCTGCCGGTTGGCGTGCCGAGCATGGGCGGTTCGATCGTCACCGCTGGTGGCGTCGGCTTCCTCAGCGGTACCCTGGACCAGTACCTGCGCGCCTATGACGTGAACAACGGCAAGGAACTGTGGAAAGCCCGCCTGCCCGCGGGTGGCCAGGCCACGCCGATGACCTACAGCGGCAAGGATGGCAAGCAGTACGTGCTGGTGACTGCCGGCGGGCATGGCTCGCTGGGCACCAGAATGGGCGACTACATCATCGCTTACAAACTGGCTGAGTAACCCAGAGATGCGGCAGTGAACCTGCTGCCGCATTCGCGGGTAAACCCGCTCCCACAGGTACGGCGCTGCCCCCAAGTTCGGCGCCGTACCTGTGGGAGCGGGTTTACCCGCGAAAAGGCCGGTACAGGCATCACTCCTCTCTGCACCCTTCAACTACCATTGAAACCCATCCCCCCGCGCCCCATCTAAGCACCATAGTCATTCACGCAGGTGCCCCATGAGCGACCAGCAGGATTTCCCGGAACATCCCGACGAACACAGCGAAGTCGAACACACCACACCCCAGGCCGAAACCGGCCACGCCCTCGCCCTGCCCGGCCAGCAGCTGCCGGACAAGGTCTACGTGATCCCGATCCACAACCGTCCGTTCTTCCCGGCCCAAGTGCTGCCGGTCATCGTCAATGAAGACCCTTGGGCAGAAACCCTGGACTTGGTAGCCAAGTCGCCAGACCACAGCCTGGCCCTGTTCTTCATGGATACCCCGCCAGAAGACCACCGCCACTTCGATACCTCGGCGCTGCCGCAGTACGGCACGCTGGTAAAGGTGCACCACGCCAGCCGCGAAAACGGCAAGCTGCAGTTCGTCGCCCAGGGCCTCACCCGGGTACGCATCCGTACCTGGCTCAAGCACCACCGCCCGCCGTACCTTGTAGAGGTCGAATACCCGCGCCAGCCCGCCGAGCCGACCGACGAGGTCAAGGCCTATGGCATGGCGCTGATCAACGCGATCAAGGAACTGCTGCCACTCAACCCGCTGTACAGCGAAGAGCTGAAAAACTACCTCAACCGCTTCAGCCCCAACGACCCCTCGCCGCTCACCGACTTCGCCGCCGCCCTCACCTCGGCCACCGGCAACCAGTTGCAGGAAGTGCTCGACTGCGTCCCCATGCTCAAGCGCATGGAAAAGGTCCTGCCGATGCTGCGCAAGGAAGTCGAGGTGGCGCGCCTGCAGAACGAGATCTCGGCCGAAGTCAACCGGCAGATCGGCGAGCACCAGCGCGAGTTCTTCCTCAAGGAACAGCTCAAGGTCATCCAGCAGGAACTGGGCCTGACCAAGGACGATCGCAGCGCCGACCTGGAGCAGTTCGAGCAGCGCCTCGAAGGCAAGACCCTGCCGGACCAGGCACGCAAGCGCATCGACGAAGAGATGGGCAAGCTGGCCATCCTCGAAACCGGCTCGCCCGAATACGCCGTCACCCGCAACTACCTGGACTGGGCAACCGCCCTGCCCTGGGGTGTGTACGGCAAGGACAAGCTCGACCTCAACCACGCGCGCAAGGTCCTCGACCAGCACCACGCCGGCCTCGATGACATCAAGGAGCGCATTCTCGAGTTCCTTGCCGTGGGCGCCTGGAAAGGCGAGATCAGCGGCTCGATCGTGCTGCTGGTGGGCCCGCCCGGGGTAGGCAAGACCAGCATCGGCAAATCCATCGCCGAATCGCTCGGCCGGCCGTTCTACCGCTTCAGTGTCGGCGGCATGCGTGACGAGGCCGAGATCAAGGGCCATCGCCGCACCTACATCGGCGCCCAGCCCGGCAAGCTGGTGCAGGCCCTGAAGGACGTCGAAGTGATGAACCCGGTGATCATGCTCGACGAGATCGACAAGATGGGCCAGAGCTATCAGGGCGACCCGGCTTCAGCGCTGCTGGAAACCCTGGACCCGGAGCAGAACGTCGACTTCCTCGACCACTACCTCGACCTGCGCCTGGACCTGTCCAAGGTGCTGTTCGTGTGCACCGCCAACACCCTGGATTCGATCCCCGGGCCGTTGCTCGACCGCATGGAAGTGATCCGCCTGTCCGGCTATATCACCGAAGAGAAACTGGCCATCGCCAAGCGCCACCTGTGGCCCAAACAGCTGGAAAAGGCTGGCGTGGCCAAGACCAGCCTCGGCATCAGCGACAGCGCCCTGCGCGCGGTGATCGAAGGCTATGCCCGCGAAGCCGGGGTACGCCAATTGGAGAAACAACTGGGCAAGCTGGTGCGCAAGGCAGTGGTCAAGTTGCTGGACAACCCCGAAGCCAAGCTGAAGATTGGCACCAAGGACCTGGAAGCTGCGCTCGGCATGCCCGTGTTCCGCAGCGAGCAGGTGCTGGCCGGCAAAGGTGTGATCACCGGCCTGGCCTGGACCAGCATGGGCGGCGCGACGCTGCCGATCGAAGCCACCCGCATCCACAGCCTCAACCGCGGCTTCAAGCTGACCGGCAAGCTGGGTGAGGTGATGAAAGAGTCGGCCGAAATCGCCTATAGCTACGTCAGCTCCAACCTCAAGCAGTTTGGTGGTGACCCTGGTTTCTTCAACGAAGCGTTCATTCACCTGCACGTGCCCGAAGGCGCCACGCCCAAGGACGGCCCGAGTGCCGGTATCACCATGGCCAGCGCCCTGCTGTCGCTGGCCCGTGACCAGGCGCCGAAGAAAGGGGTGGCCATGACTGGCGAGCTGACCCTGACCGGGCAGGTACTGCCGATTGGCGGTGTGCGCGAGAAGGTGATTGCAGCACGACGGCAGAAGATCTTCGAGCTGATCTTGCCGGAGCCTAACCGCGGGGACTATGAAGAACTGCCGGACTACCTGCGCGAAGGCCTGACCGTGCATTTCGCCAAGCGCTTTGCCGATGTAGCCAAAGTGCTGTTCTAGCCAGCACTGGCCTCTTCGCGGGTAAACCCGCTCCCACAGGGATAGCGTAGGGCTTGAGCCCAGTGAGATCACTGTGGGAGCGGGTTTACCCGCGAAAGGGCCGGCACAGGCAACACAAATCTCCTCGATCATCGGTTATCCTCAGGCCATCGCCAGCCTCCGGAGCCAACATGACCGCCCCTCGTCTGCTCGTTCCCCTGAGCTTCGCCCTGATTTCCGCCTGCGCTCAACAGCCTACGCAACCCGTCGAACTGGACGCAGAAAGCGAATGCCCGACACGCCTGCAGGTTGGCCAGGTGCTGACACTGACCCTGCCCAGCAACCCATCCACCGGCTATCGCTGGCGCGTCGAAAACCCCGCCGCCAATGTACTGCGCAGCCTTGGCCCGGAGGTGTACAGCGCTCCCGAGGAGGAAGACCTGGTCGGCAATGCCGGTGTCTCCACCTGGCGCTACCAGGCCAGTGGAACCGGCGATGGCCAGTTGGTGCTTGTGTACCAGCAGCCGTGGGCCGCAGATATTGCGCCCGTACAAACCTTCGACTGCAAGATCATCGTCCGCTAAAGGCCGCAGCTCCGTCCCGGGCAACCTGAACGGCCACTTGTTAGGGGCAGAGGCCCCTCGGCGCCCCGCCCCTGAAGCGCTGCCATGGCAAGAATCGCGGCCTTTGGCTAAAATGCGCCTCCGTTTCACCCTGTATCGAGCCCTCCCGTGAGCAAACAACCCGACCGCCTTTTCGCCCAGCCCCTGGAGCAAGTGCCCGACTTCGTCTTCAACGAGGATGTGGTGCGCGTGTTCCCGGACATGATCAAGCGCTCGGTGCCAGGCTACCCGACCATCGTCGAGAACCTCGGCGTGCTGGCCGCGCGCTTCGCCCAGCCGCACACCGCGTTGTACGACCTCGGTGCCTCGTTGGGTGCCGTTACCCAGTCGCTGCGCCGCCATGTGCGCAGTGATGGCTGCCGGGTGATTGCCGTGGACAACTCCGCGGCGATGGTCGAGCGTTGCCGCCAGTACCTCACTGCCCAGGACTCGATGTTCCAGGAACTGCTGCCAGTGCAGGTGCTGGAAGCCGACATCCTGGCCCTGCCATTCGAGCCCGCCTCGGTGGTGGCGATGAACTTCACCCTGCAATTCGTCGCCCCCGACCAGCGTCTGGAACTGCTTGGCCGCATCCGCCAGGCGCTTTTGCCCGGTGGTGCGCTGATCCTCTCGGAAAAACTGCGCTTCGCCGATGCGGAACAGCAAGACCTGCTCAATGAACTGCACCTGGACTTCAAACGTGCCAATGGCTACAGCGAACTGGAAATTGCCCAGAAGCGCAGCGCCATCGAGAACGTGATGAAACCCGACACCCTCGAAGCCCACCAGGCGCGCCTGCGTGCAGCCGGTTTCTCGAAGGTGGTGCCCTGGTTCCAATGCCTTAACTTCGCCTCGTTGATTGCCCTGCCATGATCGATCTGTCCCCCCTCGTCCGCCGCCTGGCGGGCACGCCCCTGGCTTCCTGGTCGCAAGGCCTGCAAGCGCAACTGGAAGCCAAGCTGGAGAAGGGCCACGGTGACCTCGACCGCTGGCGCGGTGCGCTGGAAGCCCTGCCCACCCTGCAGCCGAGCGAAGTCGACCTGGTCAACGGGCTGCGCCTGGACTGCGATTGCGACGACGCGACCCGCGCGCAGATGCATCAGGCACTGATGGGCCTGTCGCCTTGGCGCAAAGGCCCCTTCGACCTGTTCGGCGTGCATGTGGACACCGAATGGCGTTCGGACTGGAAATGGTCGCGGGTTGGCCCGCACCTGGACCTCAAGGGCAAGCGCGTGCTCGACGTGGGCTGCGGCAACGGCTACTACCAGTGGCGCATGCTCGGTGCCGGTGCCGACATGGTGATTGGCGTCGATCCCAACTGGCTGTTCTTCTGCCAGTTCCAGGCCGTCCAGCAATACCTGCCAGAGCTGCCCGCCTGGCACCTGCCGTTCGCCCTGGAAGACCTGCCGGCCAACCTCGAAGGTTTCGACACGGTGTTTTCCATGGGGGTGTTCTATCACCGCCGCTCGCCCATCGAGCACCTGCTGGCGCTGAAGGACTGCCTGGTAAAAGGCGGGGAACTGGTACTGGAAACCCTGGTGATCGAGGGTGACGAAAACCAGGTGCTGGTACCTGAGGACCGCTATGCACAGATGCGCAACGTCTGGTACCTGCCGTCGGTACCGGCCTTGGAGCGCTGGTTGCGCCGCGCCGGTTTCAGCGATGTGCGATGCGTCGACGTGAGCGTGACCAGCGTCGAGGAACAGCGCAGCACCGAGTGGATGCGCTACCAGTCGTTGGGCGACTTCCTTGACCCGAACGACCACAGCAAGACCATCGAAGGCCTGCCGGCTCCACGCCGCGCCACCCTGCTGGCACGCAAATGAAAAAGGCGCCCGGTTGGGCGCCTGAATATACCTGCGCCGAGGAGCTGTCGCGGCGCAGGTGTTGTTACCTCAATCCTTGGCCAACTCGCGGGCCTTCTCCTGTGCCTTGCGCTCACGCTCTGCGACGGCCTGTTGCTTGTCGCCGTACAGGCGCTGCTGGTCTTCGCGGAACGCTTGCCAGAATTGTTTCGAACGTTCCGCACCGCCCTCGGCGTGAACACTGGCGCTGCCCAGGGCAAGGGTGGCCAACAGCAGGTATTTGGTCAGGTTCATCGTGGTTGCCTCGTGATAACCGATCAGATGCGGCCATCCTAGCGAGGGCTAGCTAACGGCAAGGTGAGGCGGGGATTACAGTCTTGCAATGTGGCCTTGTTTTGCCGGCGATAGGGCCGAACAGACAGCCAGATAACAGCAGCATTACAAATCCGTTATCTGCGCCGCGCGCCCTTACTCATGCCGTAACATCCCGCTCCTTGACCCTGATGCCACTACAGGGTCGAGAATCGCCCCCCTTTCATCACACCGAGCCCACCCATGCGTCTACTGATCATCGAGGACGAACTGCGCACCGCCGACTACCTGCAGCAGGGCCTGCGCGAGAACGGCTACGTGGTCGACTGCGCCCACACCGGCACCGATGGCCTGCACCTGGCCCGCCAGCAGCCCTACGACCTGGTCATCCTCGACGTCAACCTGCCCGAGCTCGATGGCTGGACCGTGCTGCAGCGGCTGCGCGCCGAATCGGCCACGCGCATCATGATGCTGACCGCCCATGGCCGCCTGGCCGACCGGGTCAAGGGCCTGGACCTGGGTGCCGACGATTACCTGCTCAAGCCCTTCGAGTTCCCGGAGCTGCTGGCCCGCATCCGCAGCCTGCTGCGCCGCAACGACCAGCAATTGCAGCCCAGCACCCTGCGCGTCGCCGATCTGGAGCTGGACCCCGGCCGCCACCGCGCCTACCGCGCCGGGCAGCGTATCGACCTGACCGCCAAGGAATTCGCCCTGCTGCACCTGCTGATGCGTCAGACCGGCGAGGTGCTGTCGCGCACCCAGATCATCTCGCTGGTGTGGGACATGAACTTCGACTGCGACACCAATGTGGTCGAGGTTTCGATCCGGCGCCTGCGGGCAAAGATCGACGACCCGTTCGACAACAAGCTGATCCATACCCTGCGTGGCGTCGGCTACGTGCTCGAGGCACGCTTTTGAAAAACGCCAGCCTGTCACTGCGCCTGGGCCTGAGCGTGACGCTGATGGGCGCCGCACTGGTGCTGCTGCTGGCCTGCCTGGCCGTGTTCGCCCTCGATCACGAACTGGACAGCCGCGCACGCAAGGACCTGGCTCGCAAGATGCTGCAGGTCGAGCACAATCTGCGCGTCGACCTGCGTAGCGAAGACCTGGGCAGCCGCGCCCATCCCTTGCTCGACCTGGTGATGGGGCATGACAACCTCAGCCTCAGCGTGCTGGCCCTCGAAGGCCGCCATCCGCACCTGCTCAGCCTGGGGCCAGCGCTGGAATCACAGGTAGGCGATCTGCGCACCGATGCCCGTCTGGCCTTTCATGCGTGGCGCGACAGCAATGGCAACCAGATACTCACCGTGACCCGGCTGATGCGCCTGCGCGACGACACCCCGGTCAAGGTGATGATGTCGCTCAACCGCGCCGACGACAACGCCCTGCTGCAGGCCTATCTGCACTCCACCTTGCTCGCGCTGCCGTTGCTGCTGTTGCTGATCGGGGCCGGTGCCTGGTGGCTGATGCAGCGCGGCCTGAGGCCACTGCGGCACTTCCGGCGCATCGCCGGGCGGGTGTCGGCCCAGGACCTGCAACATCGCCTTCCCGCTACCGGCCTGCCGCTGGAACTGGCAGAGCTGGCCAGCAGCATCAACGTGATGCTCGACCGCCTCGATCAGGGCGTCAGCCAGCTGTCGCAGTTTTCCGATGATCTGGCCCATGAACTGCGCACACCGTTGAGCAACCTGATGGGCAAGGCGCAAGTGACGCTGGCCCGCGAACGGGACAACGCGAATTACCGCGAAGTGCTGGAAGACAGCATCGAAGAACTGACCCGGCTCAACCGCATCATCAATGACATGCTGTTTCTCGCCCAGGTCAGCCAACCCCAGGCCCAGGTCGCGCTCAAGCCCATGGCATTGGCCGACGAGACGGCGCGGGTTGTCGAGCTGTTTGCCTTCAGTGCCGAGCTGAAAGGGGTTGAGTTGCGTGTGCAAGGCTGGGGGACGGCGCAGGGTGATCGGCTGATGTTTCAGCGGGCACTGTCGAACCTGTTGAGCAATGCCATTCGGCACTGCCCCGATGACAAGCCTGTGGAACTGCGCATCGAGCGCGTGGGCAGCGAAGTTCGGCTTTCGGTGGAAAACCAGGGGCCTGGTATTGCTGAAGAGCACCAGTCGCGCTTGTTCGAGCGATTTTACCGGGTAGGCTCGGGGCGCTCGCGGCTGGAGGGAGGGACCGGGTTGGGGCTGGCGATCGTGAAATCGATCATGCAGTTGCATGGCGGGCGGGTCGAGGTCAGCAGCAGGCCCTTGGGGCCTACCCGGTTTACCCTTGTGTTTCCTGCCGAGTAATACATCGCTTGTGCCGGCCTCTTCGCGGGTAAACCCGCTCCCACAGGGATTGCACAAGCCTCAAGGCCTGTGGGGTACTTGTGGGAGCGGGCAAGCCCGCGAAGAGGCCGGTACAGGCGACCAACGATTAGCGCGAAGCCGCCACGATCAGCGCCTTCATCTCGGCCACAGCGGCCTTGAAGCCAACGAACAGCGCATGCGCCACCAGCGCATGACCGATGTTCAGCTCATTGATGCCCTTGATCGCCGCCACCGCCTCCACGTTGTGGTAGTGCAGCCCGTGGCCAGCATTGACGATCAACCCCTGCCCCACGCCAAACGCCACGCCATCGACGATACGCTTGAGCTCCTCGGCCACTTCGGTCGGGGTTTCGGCATCGGCGTAACGCCCGGTGTGCAGTTCGATGGCAGGCGCACCAACGCGACGCGACGCCTCGATCTGCCGCTCGTCGGCATCGATGAACAGCGACACTTCGGCACCGGTACGCGACAGCCGCTCAACCGCAGCCTTGATTCGTGCCTCCTGGCCCGCCACGTCAAGGCCGCCTTCGGTGGTCAGTTCCTGACGGGTTTCGGGTACCAGGCAGATGTGCGCCGGGCGGATCTTCTCGGCAAAGGCCATCATCTCTTCGGTGACGCCCATCTCGAAGTTCATGCGCGTCTGCAGCACGTCCTTCAGCAGCACCACATCTCGCTCCTGGATGTGCCGGCGGTCTTCACGCAGATGCACGGTGATGCCATCGGCGCCCGCTTCCTCGGCATCCAGGGCAGCCTTGACCGGATCGGGGTAACGCGTGCCCCGGGCCTGGCGCAGGGTCGCCACGTGGTCGATGTTTACGCCGAGAAGCATGCGGTTGCTGTGAGTCACGAAAGGCTCTCCTGAAGATTGAGCCCCACAGCATACGTCGTGATCAGCGCTTGCGAAACAGTTCGCGGCTGACCAGCGGTTTTGCCCCCAGATGAACCGCCAGTGCCTGGCGCATCAGGCGCTTGGCAGCGAGCAAGGCACCTGGGGCATCCCAGTCGGCTTCGGCCAGGGCCAGCAGTTCGGTGCCGCGGAACAGCCCGGGTTGCACCAGCTCGACCCGCTCCAGGCCGGCATCCACACGCAAGCGGTACAGGCCTTCACCCGCGATCGGCTGGTCATTGACGTCGTGGTGCAACGAAAACGCGTAACCGAGTTCGTCCAGCAGCCGCCATTCGAAGGAGCGCAGCAGCGGCTCCAGCGGGCGACCGGCGGCCAAGGCCTGCAAGGTCAGGGTGTAGTGCTCGAACAGCGCCGGGAAAGGCGCTTCGGCGGGGAGCAGGCGCATGAGCAGTTCGTTGAGGTACAACCCGCTGAACAGGGCATCGCCATGCAGCCAGGCGGCGATGCCAGCGCTGTCCATGCGCCCGACATTCTTCAGCTCGCCACGCCCGCGCAGCTCCAGTTCCAGCGGCACGAACGGCCGCACCAGGCTGCCACCCTTGCCACGCGCACGGCGCAGCACGGCACGCATGCGGCCCTGCGGGGTGAAGAAGTCCACCAGCGCGCTGGTTTCCTTGTAGGCGCGGCTGTGCAGCACGTAGGCTGGCTGGCCGACAGGTTGTTCCATAAACGTTCTCTAAATGCCCCAGACAACTGTGGGAGCGGGTTTACCCGCGAATGCGATGGTGAACCCACTGACGCATTCGCGGGTAAACCCGCTCCCACAGAGTAACCTGAGCCGTCAGGCGAATTTACAGGTCGCCGTAGCCCAGCGAGCGCAGGGCGCGCTCGTCATCGGACCAGCCGCCTTTCACCTTGACCCACAGGTTGAGCATGACCTTGGAGTCGAACAGCACCTCCATGTCCTTGCGCGCCTCGGAGCCGATGCGCTTGATACGCTCGCCCTTGTCGCCAATGATGATCTTCTTCTGGCCATCGCGCTCGACCAGGATCAGCGCGTGGATGTGCAGCACGTGGCCCTGCTGCTTGAATTCTTCAATTTCCACGGTGATCTGGTACGGCAATTCCGCACCCAGCTGGCGCATGATCTTTTCGCGCACCAGTTCGGCGGCCAGGAAGCGGCTGCTGCGGTCGGTGATCTGATCTTCGGGGAAGAAGTGCTCGTTCTCGGGCAGGTGCTTGGCGATCTGTGCTTCCAGCGCCTGCAGGTTGTGCCCCTGCTGCGCGGAGATAGGCATCACTTCGGCGTTCGGCAACTGCTCCTGGAGCCATTGCAGGTGCGGGATCAGTTCGGCCTTCTCTTCCATGCGGTCGGTCTTGTTGACCGCGATGATCAGTGGGCCCGTCACGTACTGCACGCGCTCCAGCACCAGTTGGTCCTCGTCGGTCCATTTGGTGCGGTCGACCACGAAGATCACCACGTCGACGTCCTTCAGGGCCGCCGAGGCATTGCGGTTCATGTAGCGGTTCAAGGCCTTGTCATTGGCCTTGTGCATACCGGGGGTATCGACGTAGATCGCCTGCACGTCACCCTCGGTCTTGATGCCGAGCATGTTGTGGCGGGTGGTCTGCGGCTTGCGCGAGGTGATCGCCAGCTTCTGGCCGAGGATGTGGTTGAGCAGGGTCGACTTGCCCACGTTCGGGCGGCCGACAATGGCCACGTAGCCGCAGCGGGTCGGGTTGCTATCAGTCATTGCCATTCTCCACGCCCAGGGCGATCAGTGCAGACGCGGCAGCGACTTGCTCGGCGATACGCCGGCTAACGCCCTGGCCACGGCTCTTGTTGTTCAGCAGCACCACTTCGCATTCGACGAAGAAGGTCCGGCAGTGCGGTTCGCCCTGGATATCCACCACTTCGTAACGCGGCAGCTCACAGCTGCGCGACTGCAGGAACTCCTGCAGGCGGGTTTTCGGGTCCTTGTTGGTATCAACCAGGGTCAGGCCTTCGAATTCATCGGCCAGCCAGGCCAGCACGCGCTCCCGGGCCGTTTCCATGTCGGCGTCCAGGTAGATGGCGCCAATCAGCGCCTCCAGGGCGTCGGCCAGGATCGACTCGCGGCGGAAACCACCGCTCTTGAGCTCACCCGAGCCCAGGCGCAGGTGATCGCCCAGGTCGAAACCACGGGCCAGGCGGGCCAGGGTCTCACCCTTGACCAGGCGCGCGCGCAGGCGCGACAGCTGGCCTTCGCGGGCCTGCGGGAAGCGCTCGAACAGCGCTTCGCCGGCGACGAAGTTGAGAATGGCGTCACCGAGAAACTCCAGGCGCTCATTGTTGCGCCCGGCGTAGCTGCGATGGGTCAGTGCCAGGAGCATCTGGTCCTGGTTCTTGAAGGTATAACCGAGCTTTCGCTCCAGACGGGCAAGGGGAGCACTCATGCAGCCACCCGTTCGTTGTTCAACGCGTTGTTCAAATCAACATCCTGAAAGACTGTTTGGCTGTGGCCCGCCGCGATGTGCGACGAATCTCCCGATCCCTGAGAACACAGCCTATGTCAGAAATGCATTCGGCGCTGCCTGCAGGCCAGCGCCGATGGGTATCAATGGATCAGACCGACCCGCGACAGGTTGGGCAGGTGGCTGAGCTTGGGCTCTGGCCAGCTCATCCACACCGCGAAGGCCTTGCCGACGATGTTCCGGTCGGGAACCATGCCGTGCAGTTCCTTCGGGATGTTCGGGTCATCCCAGTAACGGCTGTCGTTGGAGTTGTCGCGGTTGTCGCCCATCATGAAGTAATGGCCTGCCGGCACGGTCCATTGCTGGTCCGGCGGCATGCGATAACGGCTCATTTCCTTGCGAATCAGGTGTTCGGCCTCGCCGAGCTTTTCCTTGTACAGCTCGGCGCTGCCCAAGGTGCCCGGCTCGGTGCCCACCAGTTGTTCGGCAATCGGCTGGCCGTTGACGAACAACCGCTTGTCGCTGGTGTAGCGCACCTGGTCGCCCGGCAGGCCGACCACACGCTTGATGTAGTTGACGTTCGGGTCGCTAGGGTAGCGGAACACCATCACATCACCGCGTTGCGGGTCACCCACCTCGATGACCTTCTTGTCGATCACCGGCAGGCGAATGCCGTACGAGAACTTGTTCACCAGGATGAAGTCGCCCACTTCCAGGGTCGGTTTCATCGACCCCGAAGGGATCTGGAACGGCTCGACCAGGAACGAACGCAGCACCAGCACGATGAACAGCACCGGGAAGAACGACTTGCCGTACTCGACCAGCAACGGCTCCTTGCCCAGGCGCTCGACCACCGCCATCTCGGGCTGGCTGACGCTGCCCTGGTAGTTGGCGATTGCCGCACGCCGGCGCGGGGCCAGGAACAGCAGGTCGATCAAGCCCAGCAGGCCGCAGACGAAGACGGCGATGACTAGCAACAGCGGGAAATTTAGCGACATAGGACCTAGCTATCCAACCTGAGCACGGCGAGGAAGGCTTCCTGTGGAATTTCCACGTTACCCACCTGTTTCATGCGTTTCTTACCGGCCTTCTGCTTCTCCAGCAGCTTCTTCTTACGGCTGACGTCGCCACCGTAGCACTTGGCCAGTACGTTCTTTCTGAGCGCCTTGACGGTTGTCCGCGCAATGATCTGGCCGCCGATAGCTGCCTGGATCGCCACGTCGAACATCTGCCGAGGGATCAGTTCCTTCATCTTTTCGGTCAACGCACGGCCCTTGTAGGCCGCGTTGTCGCGGTGCACGATCAATGCCAGGGCATCGACCTTGTCGCCGTTGATCAGTACGTCCAGCTTGACCAGATTGGCCGACTGGTAGCGATCGAAATGATAGTCCAGCGAAGCATAGCCGCGGCTGGTGGACTTGAGGCGGTCGAAGAAGTCCAGCACCACTTCGTTCATCGGCAGGTCGTAGCGCACCTGCACCTGGCTACCGAGGAACTGCATGTCGCGCTGCACGCCACGCTTCTCGATGCACAGGGTGATGACGTTGCCCAGGTGCTCCTGCGGCACCAGGATGGTGGCGGTGACGATCGGCTCGCGGAAATCGGCGACCGCCGAGACGTCCGGCAGCTTCGACGGGTTGTCGACGGTGATGGTCTCGCCGGTTTTCAGTTCCAGCTCATAGATCACGCTTGGCGCGGTGGTGATCAGGTCCAGGTCGTATTCGCGCTCCAGGCGCTCCTGGATGATCTCCATGTGCAGCATGCCGAGGAAGCCGCAACGGAAGCCGAAGCCCAGGGCGTCGGAGCTTTCCGGCATGTATTGCAGCGACGAGTCGTTCAGGGTCAGCTTCTGCAGCGCATCGCGGAAGTCCTCGAAGTCGTCGGAGCTGACCGGGAACAGGCCGGCGTAGACCTGCGGCTGAATCTTCTTGAAGCCTGGCAGCACTTCGACCTCAGGGGTCGCGGACAGGGTCAGGGTGTCACCGACCGGGGCACCGTGGATGTCCTTGATGCTGGCGATGATGAAGCCCACTTCGCCGGCCTTCAGGTCGGCGGTCTGGGTGTGCTTCGGGGTAAACACGCCCACGCTGTCGACCAGGTGCACCTTGCCGGTGGACTTCACCAGGATCTTGTCGCCTTTCTTGACGCGGCCGTGGCGCACGCGCACCAACGAGACCACGCCCAGGTAGTTGTCGAACCAGGAGTCGATG
The DNA here is from genome assembly GCF_001586765.1 of Pseudomonas sp. ABFPK. Classification (NCBI taxonomy): domain Bacteria; kingdom Pseudomonadati; phylum Pseudomonadota; class Gammaproteobacteria; order Pseudomonadales; family Pseudomonadaceae; genus Pseudomonas; species Pseudomonas sp. ABFPK. The sequence goes on from NZ_LQXW01000002.1 coordinate 132,017, forward strand.
ATCAGCGCCTGCAGCGGCGCCTCGATATCGCCTTCCGGCGCGGGAATGGTCTGCACCAGGCGCTCGAGCACCTCGTCCACGCCCATGCCGCTCTTGGCACTGCAGGCCACGGCGTCGGTGGCGTCGATGCCGATGATCTTCTCGATCTCGTCCTTGACGCGATCCGGATCGGCCTGGGGCAGGTCCATCTTGTTCAGTACCGGCATGACCTCAAGGCCCTGCTCGATGGCGGTATAGCAGTTGGCCACGGACTGGGCCTCGACGCCCTGGCCGGCATCCACCACCAGCAGTGCGCCCTCACAGGCCGCCAGCGAACGCGAGACTTCGTAGGTGAAGTCGACGTGGCCAGGAGTATCGATGAAGTTCAGCTGGTAGACCTTGCCGTCCTGCGCCTTGTAGTTGAGCGTGACGCTGTGGGCCTTGATGGTGATACCGCGCTCACGCTCCAGGTCCATGGAATCGAGCACCTGGGCTTCCATCTCGCGTGCCGACAGGCCACCGCACATCTGGATGAAACGGTCGGCCAGCGTCGACTTGCCATGGTCGATGTGGGCGATGATGGAGAAATTGCGGATATGACTCAAATCACTCACGGGTCAACACTCGAAAAGGCTGCGAGCCGGACGCCCGCCGAAAAATAGCCGGGAATTGTACCTTAAGCCGCAGCAGGCCGCCACGCCATCCAGCCGTTGGTGAACATGGTTGCCTGACAGAGGTGCTACCTGACATTTCTGCCAGTACTCATCGCATCGGGAGTCGACCATCCTTGCCAATCTCTCGACCAAGGTGACCAGCATGCCCGAACAACACATGACACCGGGGGATTACGACCCTGCATTTGGAATGAATGGCAGGGCCGAGCTCCCTTCGTTCCATGGCGCTTCAATAGGCCGAAACCTGACTGGCATGGCGCTACAAGGGAGCAGCCTGCTTGTCAGCGCGCTTGCCTTTGACTCCTCCGGGGGGCGTCATTTTGCCCTGACCCGCTTTACCGCAAACGGTTCAGTTGACAACGACTTTGCACAGGGCGGCGTGATCGTTGGCCGTTACGTGATTGACGAACATGCATCGACTGAAGCGCTAACGGTACTGGCTGACCAACGCTTCACAGTGCTGGGATGGAGTGCCCCTACCTCGAACCTGCTGGCAAAGCCCAGGCTCACCTGTTACGACCGCGATGGCCGAGGAGGTGAACACCAGCTCCTGAGCGTGCCGCCGGATATGGGCATGGTGATTGGTAGCGGTCGCCTTACAAGCGATGGGCCATACCTCATGGTTTCCCTGAACCTCCAAAAGGCTCAAGGCGCGCGTGCCACGATGGCCAGGGTGTACCTGCGGGAACACTCCGGCCAGCCAGCAGCAGGGCTTCAGGAATTCATCGATATTCTACCGAACGCAGGCCAAATTGCTGTCGCCGGAATCGTTCAGTTGCCTGACGGGTTCGTGGTCAGCGGAACCCGCTCGCAGCAGGGGCAGCCCGCAGAAAGCTTTCTCGCTCGCTACCGTCACGACGGCGAGCTGGATTCAGCCTTCGGTGAAGGCGGCACAGTGTATTTCCGGGCTGAGGGTTTCGCTACCGAACTCAACGCGCTGCTAGCCAGGCCGGAAGGACAGCTGCTGGTCGCCGGTAAAGCGACAAACGGAGACAATTCATCACAAGCACTGCTCTGGCAGTTCGATGCCAGTGGCGCGAAGGACCCGACATTTAACGGCGGTGCACCGATCCTGGACGACTCAGGTTTTACAGATTGGCGTGCAGTGGCCATCGATGGGCAACATCGGCTGTTTGCGTTCGGCCTGGGCAGGAGCCTGGAAAACCGTCGCTATCTTGCGGATGGCTCCATTGATACATCCTTCCGACCGATCAATGATCTTGTCGGCATTCCCGATGCCATGACTTGCCTGGACAACGGGCAGCGCACTGTGATCGGTTTCAACTCAACCGCAGTTGCTGGATACCTCGGCACGTTGATGTCCATTTTCAACTGAGCCCCCCTGAATGACAAAGCCCGGCGCTCACGCACCGGGCTTGTCAAGCCGGACAATGCCTGCGAAGGCAACTACAGCTTATTCAGCCAGCTTGAAGGTAATGAAGCTGGCACGGCCCTGACGCAGCACACGCATCGACACCGAACGGTTCTTCGGCAGTTCCTTGGCGATTTCGGTGAATTCCTTGGCCGAACCGATAGCCTGGTTGTTCAGGTGACTGATCACATCACCCGGGCGCAGGCCGATCATCGCGGCCGGGCCATCCTGAACTTCCTTGATGACCACACCACCCTTGAGTTCGAGGGCTTTCTTCTGTTCGGCGGTCAGGTCGGCAACCGAGACGCCCAGGCGGTTGCTGCTACGCTCGGCACTGCCTTCGGCGCCGGTACCGATGTCGGCATCTTCGTCGGGCAGTGCGCCAACGCTGATGTCGAGGTTCTGGCGCTTGCCGTTGCGGATGATCTCCAGCTTGGCCTTTTCGCCATCCTTGAGGCTGCCGACCAGATGCGGCAGGTCGGCCGACATGATGATCGGCTGGCCGTTCATGCTCAGGATCACGTCACCCACCTGCAGGCCGCCCTTGGCTGCAGGGCCGTTTTCCAGCACCTGGGCCACCAGGGCACCGGCCGGCTTGTCCAGGCCGAACGATTCAGCCAGGTCCTTGTTGACCTCCTGGATCACCACGCCCAGCCAGCCGCGGCTGACCTTGCCGTCTTTCTTCAGCTGATTGGAGACATCGATCGCCACATCGATCGGGATGGCGAACGACAGGCCCATGAAACCACCGGAACGGGTGAATATCTGCGAGTTGATACCCACTACTTCGCCATTCATGTTGAACAGCGGGCCGCCGGAGTTGCCGGGGTTGATGGCCACGTCCGTCTGGATGAACGGTACGTAGGTGTCATTGGGCAGGGTACGGCCTTTGGCACTGACGATACCTTTGGTCACCGAATGGTCGAAGCCGAACGGCGAACCGATGGCCAGCACCCACTCGCCCACCTTGAGCTTCTCGGAATCACCCAGCTTGACGGTCGGCAGGTTCTTGCCCTCGACCTTGAGCAGGGCCACGTCGGTGCGCGGGTCGGTGCCGACCAGTTTGGCCTGCAGCTCGCTGCGGTCCGACAGGCGGACGATGATCTCGTCGGCATCGGCTACCACGTGGTTGTTGGTCAGTACGTAGCCATCACTGGAAATGATGAAGCCCGAACCCAGCGACTGGGCCTCGCGCTGGCGGTCGCCACGCGGTGAGCGCGGCTGCTGCGGCATGTTGCGCTCGAAGAACTCGCGGAACATCGGCGGCAGGCCTTCCAGATCGGGCATCTGCCCGGCGGCCATGCGGCGGTCCGGCAGTTTCTGCTTGGTACTGATGTTGACCACGGCTGGCGAGGCCTGCTCGACCAGGGTCGTGAAGTCCGGCAGGGCTTCCTCGGCCTGGGCGCTGAGCACCTGGCCGAGCATCAGCACGGCGGCGAACATCGATAGGTAGGATTTCAAGCGTGGTATTGACATACGGCTCCCGTCACAACGAGCGGTAGTTTAGAAAGGCCCCTGCACAAAACAGGAAAGGCCAGGCTCCTAGAAGCCTGACCTATAGAAAATTTGCCGATGGATTGCAAATGACAATGCTTTAATTTCATTTCAGCGGCATGTCCGCACGCCTTGGCATGGCCTGCACGCCATGCCCGCAAATGCACGTCATCACTGGCGCGCCTGGCCATCCTGGGGGCGCATCGACAGCGCCACACGCTCTGCGGTACCCAGCGGAATCTCGCCGACCACAGTGACCATGACCTTGCCTTTGGGCGTGTTCAGCCGACGCGAGACCGCCGAGGTCGGGCCAAGCTGGGTGCGCATGTCGGTCCCGCCCTCATCCTTTACCGGCTCGAGGAACACCGAGAAGCGCGCCAGGCCATCGTCATACATCAGGCTGCTGACCGTGCTGTCATTCTTGGGGTCGCGGCGTACCGAGCTGTTGACCAGCTCGAAGCCGGGCGGCAGCCAGTCCGAACGCCAGCCGGCGACCGTGTCGTTGGCGGCAGCAGCCACATGCTGCACCGGCTTGCATGCAGCACTGGCGCGCAGGTCATCATCGCTGGGTGCGTCAGTATCGAGACGGGTCATCTGGAAGCGCTCCAGCAACTGCCCCTTGTCGTTGATCATCAACGAGCGCAGCGGCAGGCCAGTAGTGCGGTCCAGGTGCAATTCGAAGGCATAGCGGTGCTGGTCGCGCGGGGTGAGCGTCACGATCACGGCATCGCGCCCGGCGACCCGTGACTTGCCCGCCACGCTCAAGTCATACCAGCCCATCAGTTTCAGCGGATCAAGTACACGCTGCGTAGTGTTCGGGGGCGTCGTCACTCCACTGACCAAGGCCCCGCTGACGCACTCCACCTTGCCATCCACGCGCACGATCTCCTGAGCGGCACCATCGAGCTGCAACAGCCGCTCGCTGACCTTGCCGTCGTCGACCCTGTGCCAGATCTCGTGGGAAGAGAAACTGCCGTTCCGTTCGTAGACAAAAGAGCCTTGGTAGCTCTGCTTTTGCTCGGCCTGTGCCAGCTTGCTCAGCCACTCGCTCGCCTCGGGCGAAGAATTGGCCGCCAATGCTGGCACCGTCACGCAGCTGCCAATCAGCAGCGACAGGAGAGGTAGCGCGCGCATGATCCTCCTTACTTAACGGTTTTCCAGGCTGGCGGCGCGGGCATACGGCAATGCGGTTTCAGTGCCCTTGAGCGCAGATTCCTGGGCATGCTGGCGCAGGTAGCCTGGCAGACGCTGGTCCCAGCCGGCCTGGTTCTGCAGCACGCCGTTGGCCATCGGCCCGGTCGGTTGCTCACTGCTCTCACTATAGCCTGCCAAAACGGCAGGGCCTTGTGCTTGTGGCACACTCAGGCCTTGCTGGGCAGGTTGCTGGGCAGCAAGCTCGGCGCCAGTGATCTCGTCCTGGTTGTACATGCGCACACCGGCCAGCACGGCTACGGTGACCGAGGCAGCTACCGCAAGGCGGCCAATGCTGCGCCATGGCCCTTTCTTGACCTTGGCCGGCACGGCTTCGTCAGCCAGCGCTGCAGACACCGCCGAGGCGATATCCAGGTTAGGCAGCAGCAGCTCCTTGTGCATGGCTGCGCGGGCTACCTGGTAACGCGACCAGGTGGCACGGGTTTCAGCATCGTCTACGGCGTTCAACACACGACGCAGTTCAAGCTCGTCCGCTTCGTTATCCATCACCGCGGACAGCGATTCCTGCAAAGCTTCACGACTCATGGCGGTTCCTCTCTTGGCTGTCGCCGCTGTCTCAGGTTTCCTGCAGCAAAGGTTGCAGGGCTTTGTCTATTGCCTCCCGAGCGCGGAAGATTCGAGAGCGCACGGTACCCACCGGACATTGCATGACACTGGCAATGTCTTCGTAACTCAGCCCGTCGAACTCGCGCAGGGTCAGCGCCGTGCGCAGGTCTTCAGGCAGTTGCTGGATGGTGCGATGGACAGTGCCTTCGATTTCATCCCGCAACAACGAGCGCTCTGGGGACTCGAGATCCTTGAGACCATGATCGCCGTCGTAAAACTCCGCATCCTCGGAGCTCACATCACTGTCTGGCGGCCGTCTTCCACGGGACACCAGGTAGTTCTTCGCCGTGTTGATGGCGATGCGGTACAGCCACGTATAGAACGCACTGTCTCCGCGGAAGTTGCCAAGCGCACGGTAGGCCTTGATGAAGGCTTCCTGTGCTACATCCTGGGCCTCGTGGGTGTCGTGAACGAACCGCACGATCAACCCGAGAATCTTGTGCTGATACTTCAGCACCAACAGATCGAACGCTCGCCTGTCACCACGCTGAACGCGCTCGACAAGCTGCTGATCCTCTTCCTGGGTTAGCATGAACACTCCTCAGTGAACTCGAAGGAGCGTTGCATCAGCCATCGTTCAGGCTTGCAACCATAGACTCGGGCTTTGCGCAAAAGTTCTCCCCTCCAAGCAAGTTTCCTGCAGCCCTTGGTCGGCTTGCACGAAAGACGCGGCACGGTCACGGCCGGCTACGTCGATAATCAGGTTTCGAGTACGCAGGGACAGCCCGGACAGGCCTGCCGCCCTGCGTCGCCGCGGCAAGTTGTGGCGCGTGGGCAGCCTTCATAGGATTTCCGGCCATGTCGGAAAGTTCCCACAAAGGTTGTCGCGACCAGGCAAGTGGCATGGAAATTGGCCACCCGGGGCTGCTATAAAGGCAACCCGGCCAGCTTTTACGATAGTTTCACAATGCCATCGGCGCGTGACTATTGTGCCGCGCCCCTTCCAAAGAATACTAGTGTCCCGACATGAGCCAACAATTCCAACATGATGTCCTGGTGATCGGCAGCGGTGCCGCCGGTCTCAGCCTGGCACTGAACCTCCCCAGCCACCTTCGAGTCGCCGTACTCAGCAAGGGCGACCTGGCCAACGGCTCGACCTTCTGGGCCCAGGGCGGTGTCGCGGCGGTGCTGGACAATACCGATACCGTGCAGTCGCATGTCGAGGACACCCTCAATGCCGGCGGCGGCCTTTGCCATGAAGACGCCGTGCGCTTTACCGTCGAGCACAGCCGCGAGGCCATCGAGTGGCTGATCGAGCAAGGCGTGCCCTTTACCCGCGACGAGCACTACAGCGTCGACGACGGCGGCTTCGAGTTCCACCTGACCCGCGAAGGCGGGCATAGCCACCGGCGCATCATCCACGCCGCCGACGCCACCGGCGCAGCAATCTTCACCACGCTGCTGGAGCAGGCCCGCAAACGCCCGAATATCCAGTTGCTGGAGCAGCGCGTGGCGGTCGACCTGATCACCGAACGCCGCCTCGGCCTGCCCGGCGAGCGCTGCCTGGGTGCCTACGTGCTCGACCGCAACACCGGCGAGGTGGACACCTTCGGTGCGCGCTTCACCGTGCTGGCCACTGGTGGTGCGGCCAAGGTGTACCTGTATACCAGCAATCCCGACGGTGCCTGCGGCGACGGCATCGCCATGGCTTGGCGGGCTGGCTGCCGGGTGGCGAACCTGGAGTTCAACCAGTTTCACCCGACTTGCCTGTACCATCCACAGGCCAAGAGCTTCCTGATCACCGAAGCCCTGCGTGGCGAAGGTGCCCTGCTGCGCCTGCCCAATGGCGAACGCTTCATGCCACGCTTCGACCCGCGCGAAGAACTGGCGCCGCGCGACATCGTGGCCCGCGCCATCGACCACGAGATGAAGCGCCTGGGCGTGGACTGCGTATACCTGGATATCACCCACAAGCCGGTCGACTTCATCAAGAGCCACTTCCCCACCGTGTACGAGCGCTGCCTGGCCTTCGGCATCGACATCACCCGTCAGCCGATCCCGGTGGTGCCAGCGGCGCACTACACCTGCGGAGGGGTGATGGTCGACGACCGCGGCCACACCGACGTGCCGGGCCTGTATGCCATTGGCGAAACCAGCTTCACCGGCCTGCACGGCGCCAACCGCATGGCCAGCAACTCGCTGCTGGAATGCTTCGTCTATGGCCGTGCCGCCGCCGCCGACATCCAGGCGCACCTGGATGAGGTGACCATGCCCAAGGCCCTGCCCGGCTGGGACGCCAGCCAGGTAACCGATTCGGACGAGGACGTGATCATTGCGCACAACTGGGACGAACTGCGGCGCTTCATGTGGGACTACGTCGGCATCGTGCGAACCAGCAAGCGCCTTCAGCGAGCGCAGCACCGCATTCGCCTGCTGCTGGACGAAATCGACGAGTTCTACAGCAACTACAAAGTCAGCCGCGACCTGATCGAATTGCGCAACCTGGCGCAGGTGGCCGAGTTGATGATCCTGTCGGCCATGCAGCGCAAGGAAAGCCGCGGACTGCATTACACCCTGGATTACCCGGGGATGCTGGACGAGGCCAAGGACACCATCCTTAGTCCGATCTAAGTCCGGCCCCTGGCGCGGCAATTTCAGCGCCTGCGAGATCGAGCGCCGCCCGCGCGGCGCTTCGCAGCACAAGGCTGCTCCTACATCTGTTTCGGGCCAGTAACGCCTGTGCCTGCGCACGCGACCGCCTTGTTTGCCCGACACGATATCGAGGCGTACGCCAGGGGCCGCGTGCCGCGCTCACAGGAATAACTGGCCCGAAACAAACGGTAGGAGCAGCCTTGTGCTGCGAAGCGCCGCGCGGGCGGCGCTCGATCTCGCAGGCGCTGAAGCTGCCACGACGAACACCTGTCAGCCCTGACTCGCCCCCACCCCTGCCCACCTGCGCCGGCTGAATTTCAACCGCACCCGCAAGCGCCTGTGCTCATCAGCCCCCAGCGCATCCCGTGGCACGCATTGGCTCTCCCCCAACCAGCGCCCCGCCCGCACAAAGCGCAACACCACCAGCGCCGGCAACGCCACGCTGTCCCGGCACAAGCGCACCGGCTGCCAGCCACGGGCACGGCTGAACACCTGCCAGCCGCGCACATCACGGCGCAGGCCGACAACGGCATGCTCATGCGTCAGCAGAATACGTCGGGGAATGGCCCAGCCAGCGTGGGCAATACAGGCGGCGACAACAGCAAGGGCCGACCACCCAGGCAGCGGGCTCGCCCATACGGCGAACCACGCCAGTACCTGGCAACCCAGGTAGGCCGCCAGCAGCAGGCGCGAGCCTTGCCAGCAGCACTCGAAGCACTCACTTGGGCTGGACACGGTCCAGGATGATGCGGACCATGCGCTGCAGCTCCGGGTCTTCGGACTCGGTGCGCTCCATGAACCAGCCGAACATGTCCTGATCCTCGCAGCTCAACAGACGCACGTAGAGTTCGCGGTCGGTTTCGTTGAGCGTGGGGTAGACTTCCTGGGTGAAAGGCACCAGCAGTACGTCCAGTTCCAGCATGCCGCGGCGGCTGTGCCAGAAAAGCCGGTTGAGTTCAGTTTGTTCGACCATGGGGCCCTCCTCGAATGGCCCGCCAGTATACAGCCAGGCGAGCGAAGCGACACCGGGCGTTGGTCTAGTCAACTACCTATTTTGTTACCGGCGTTCTATGATGGCCGCCAGTCTTTAGCCACCGCGATGACCCATGGCCGATTCCGCTTTCTTCTGCCCCCTGTCCCACGAGGGCATCCTCGCCGTCCGCGGCTCCGATGCAGGCAAGTTCCTGCAAGGCCAGCTGACCTGCAACATCAACTACCTCAGCCCGGAACACGCCAGCCTCGGCGCCCGCTGCATGGTCAAGGGGCGCATGCAGTCGAGTTTCCGCATCCTGCCCGAAGGCAACGGCTACCTGCTGGCCATGGCCAGCGAGCTGCTCGACGCCCAGCTGGCCGACCTCAAGAAGTACGCCGTGTTCTCCAAGGCCACGCTGACCGATGAAAGCGCTGCCTGGGCACGCTTCGGCCTGCAAGGCGGCGATGCGGCGCTGCAGGCCCTGGGGCTCGATGTGCCTGCGGCAGCCGGTAGCACCGTGCGCCACGACGGGTTGATCGCCATCGCCGTGTCCGCCGACCGCGTGGAACTGTGGGTACCGATAGACAACGCCGACCGCGTTCGCCAGACGCTGGCCGCCGCGCTGCCCGAAGGCAGCCTGGACGACTGGCTGCTGGGGCAGATTCGCGCCGGTATCGGCCAGGTCATGGGGCCGACCCGCGAGCTGTTCATCCCGCAGATGATCAACCTGCAGGCCGTCGACGGCGTCAGCTTCAAGAAAGGCTGCTACACCGGTCAGGAAATCGTTGCCCGCATGCAGTACCTGGGCAAGCTCAAGCGCCGCCAGTACCGCCTGGCACTGGACCAGCAGGCCATTCCGGCCCCGGGCGTCGAGATCTTCTCGCCTACCCATGGTTCGTCGGTCGGTGAAGTGGTCATTGCTGCCAGCAACGGCACAGGCTGCGAACTGCTCGCGGTGCTCAGCGCCGAAGCGGTGGAAGACGACAACCTGCACCTGGGCAGCCTCGAAGGCCCACGCCTGCAGGTGTTGACCCTGCCCTACGAACTGGACCGCGACCGGGAAATCCAGCGCTGACCAGCCTGCCCCGCCTACATGGCGGGGCCGCACCACCACTGCGGTAGACACGCCCATGAACAAGCTGGCCGAGATGGTTCAAGCACAGTTGCTCGATGCCATCGAAAAGGATGACCTGGTCCTGCCGACCCTGCCCGAGGTTGCCTTGAGCATCCGCGAGGCGGCGGAAGACAGCGAGATCAGCGTAGCGGCCCTGAGCAAGGTGATCGGTCGCGATGCGGCCCTTTCAGCGCGCCTGATCAAAGTCGTCAACAGCCCACTGCTGCGCGCGGCGGTCGAGGTCACCGACCTGCACACTGCCATCACGCGGCTGGGCATCAACTACAGCTGCAACCTGGCCATTGGCCTGGTGATCGAGCAGATTTTCCACGCACGGGCGCCGGCGGTGGAGCAGAAGTTACGTGATATCTGGGCCAACAGCCTGGATGTGGCGGGCATCAGCTACGAAATCTGCCGGCGCTTTACACAACTCAAACCCGACCAGGCCACCCTTGGCGGGCTGGTCAACCAGATTGGCGCGCTGCCGGTATTGATCTACGCCGAAGAGCACAACGAACTGCTGTCCGACCCGGTGTGCCTACACTACGTGATCGAACAGATCCAGCCAGTGCTCGGCGACAAGATCCTCAAGGCCTGGGAGTTTCCGGAGCAACTGGTCAACCTGCCGAGCCAGGTGCAGGACCTGGACCGGCAGACTGACAAGATCGACTACATCGACATCGTGCAGATCGCCCGCTGCATCAGCCAGCGAGGCCGTCACCGACCGCTGGCGGCACTGCCGGCATACCGCCACCTGGGCCTGCCGTACGGCACCGAGCTTGAAGTGGGTGAGCTGATCGAGGCGCGGAGCATGTTGCGCTGACCGGTGTCAGCCTGTTCGGCCCTCTTCGCGGGTAAACCCGCTCCTACAGGGACCGCGCCGCTGCTGAAGGCTGCGCTGTACCTGTGGGAGCGGGTTCACCCGCGAAAGGGCCGGTACAGGCAACACATCAATCCGCGATAAAACTCACCCGCACCCGCAACCCGCCCTTCGCACCGTCATGCAGGCTCACCTGTGCCAGGTGCGCCCGGCAGATCTCGCCGACAATCGCCAAGCCAAGCCCACTGCCCTGCGCACTGCGCCGGTAGAAGCGCTCGAATACCCGCTCACGCTCGGCCTCGGGAATCCCCGGTCCGTCATCCTCCACCTCCAGTACCGCCGGCGCCAGCACTCGCAAGATCACGTTGCCGCCAGCCGGCGTATGCGCCAAGGCATTGTCCACCAGGTTGCTCAACAGTTCGTTGAGCAGCGTCGGCTCCCCCTTCAGCCACACCGGCGCCTCGGCCTCCAGGGCCAGCGCCACCCCGCGCTTGTGCGCCAGCGGTGCCATGGCCATGCCCAGCTCACGAGCCAACTGGCTCAGGTCCAGGCGCTGCGCGCCGCCTTCTGCAATCGCGCGCGCACCGTTCTCGACCCGCGCCAGCGACAGCAGCTGGTTGGCCAGATGGGTCAGGCGGTCAGTGCCCTGGGCCGCGGACTCCAGTGTCTGCCGCCACTCCTGCGGCTCGGCCGAACGCAGGCCCAGTTCGACACGTGCCTTCAGCGCGGCCAGTGGCGTGCGCAACTCGTGGGCAGCGTCCGCGATGAACTGCGCCTGGCGCTCGAACTGGCCGCGCAAACGCTCGGTGAAATGGTTCAAAGCCCGCACCAGTGGGCCCAGCTCACGCTGCACCTGCACCACCGGCAAGGCCCTCAGGTCGTCCGGCTGGCGCTCTTCCACCGCCGTGCGCAGGCGCTCCAGCGGCCGCAACGCGGCACTCACGGCAAACCACACCATCACCAGCGCGCCCAGCGCCAGCATCCCCAGACGCAGCAGAGTATCGGCCATCAGGCCACGGGCCATGCGCACCCGCGCTTCCTCGGTCTCGGCCACACGGATTTCCGCCATGCCGTTCATGTTCGGCTCGCTCACCGGCTTCAGCAGGCTGACCACGCGCACGTCCTGGCCCAGGTAGGTGGCGTTGTAGAACCGCGCCAGCGCCGGATAGTCGTCGGTACGCGGCGTGCCCGGCGGCGGCGCTGGCAGGTTCTCGTAGCCGGAAATCAGCCGCTGCTGGATGTCCAGCACCTGATAGTAGATGCGCCCGGCACTGTCGTAGGCGAAGGTGTCCAGGGCCACGTAGGGCACATCCGCGCTCAGCGAACCGTCACGCTGGGACAGGCCTGCGGCAATGGTCCTTGCCGAGGCCAGCAGGGTCCGGTCGTAGGCAGTATCGGCGGCCTCGCGGCCGTTCCAGTAGGCGCTCAGGCCGCTGGCCAGCATCAGCACCACCAGCAGCAAGGCCAGGTTGCCGAGCAAGCGCCCGCGCAGGCTGCCGTTGTCACGCATCGCGGTGCTCGAGCAGATAGCCCAGGCCACGGAAGGTGACGATGGCCACCGGGTGGCCGTCGAGCTTCTTGCGCAGGCGGTGGATGTAGATTTCGATGGCGTCGGGGCTGGCCTCTTCGTCCAGGCCGAACACCTGGGCGGCCAGTTGCTCCTTGCTCATCACCCGGCCCGGTCGGGCGATCAGCGCTTCCAGTACGCTCTGTTCGCGCGAGGTCAGGGTCAGGTTTTCGCCACCCAGGGCGAAGCGCCGGGTGTCCAGGTCGTACACCAGCGGCCCGCAGCGTTGCTGGCGCTCGCCACCGAGCACGCTGCGCCGCAACAGGGCCTTGACCCGTGCTTCCAGCTCGGTCAGCTCGAACGGCTTGGCCAGGTAGTCGTCGGCGCCCAGGTTCAGGCCGTGGACCCGGTCCTTGACGTCGCTACGCGCGGTCAGCATCAGCACCGGCAGGGTCTTGCCACGGCCGCGCAGGCGCGCCAGCACCTCGAAGCCGTCCATGCGCGGCAAGCCGACATCCAGCACGGCCACGGCGTACTCCTCGCTGGCCAGGGCCAGGTCGGCGGCCACGCCGTCATGCAACACATCCACGGTCAGGCCATGGCTTTTCAAGGCCTGGGCCACGCTTTCAGCCAGTTGCAGGTGGTCTTCGACCAGCAGCACACGCATCGGATTCTCCCTGCTCGGGTGGGACGGTGGCGCGGAGTGTACCGCTGTCGGCAGGCCTGTGAAGCCCTGTCGACAAACCTTTCACGCTGAAAGGTTAGCGAAAGGTTGGTTACCTAGCATCGCACCACGGTCGCCCTACGCGCCGAAAAAAAGCACCAGCAAGGTGCAACGAATAAGAACAATAAACGGAGCCATCAGTGATGCTGTCATCGCAGCCGCAGGCGTTCGCGCCTACCCGTTCCTTTGCCGCACGCCCCTCCGCCATCGTCAGCGCCCTTGCGCTTGCCGGTGTCGCGCCGATGAGTCAGGCCGCCTTCTTCGAAGACAGCACGGCCACCTTCGAAACCCGCAACATGTACTTCAACCGCGATTTCCGCGACGGCACCAGTGCGCAGCAATCCAAGCGCGACGAGTGGGCCCAGGGCTTCATGCTCAACTTCGAGTCTGGCTACACCGATGGCACCGTGGGTTTCGGCCTGGATGCGCTGGGCATGCTCGGCATCAAGCTCGACTCCAGCCCCGACCGCACCGACACCGGCCTGCTGCCGACCCACGATGACGGCAAGGCCGCCGACGAGTACTCCAAGCTCGGCCTGACCGGCAAGGTGAAGGTGTCGCAGACCGAACTGAAGATCGGCACGCTGATCCCCGAACTGCCGACCCTGCAGCCCAACGATGGGCGCATCCTGCCGCAAACCTTCGAAGGCGGCCTGCTCACCTCGAAGGAGGTCAAGGGCCTGACCTTCACCGGAGGCCGACTGGACAAGGCCAAGGACCGCAACGACACCAACTGGGAAGACCTGGCCCTGAACAACAAGAACGGCCGCTTCGGTGGCTCGTTCAGCGCCGACAACCTGGACCTGGCCGGCCTCGACTACCAGTTCACCGATCGCATCACCGGCAGCTACCACTTTGCCCAGCTCGACGATATCTACCGCCAGCACTTCATCGGCATGGTCGCCACCCAGCCATGGGGCCCGGGCACCTTCGGCGCCGACCTGCGCCTGGCCGTGAGTGACGACGCCGGCGCCGCCAAGGCCGGCAACATCGACAACACCACCGTCAATGGCATGCTCAGCTACGCCCTGGGCGGGCACAAGATCAGCGCCGCCTGGCAGCAATTGTCAGGCGACAGCGCCTTCCCGTACGTCGATGGCGCCGACCCGTACCTGGTCAACTTCGTCCAGATCAACGACTTCGCAGGCGCCGACGAGCGCTCCTGGCAGGCGCGCTACGACTACAACTTCGCCGCGGTCGGCGTGCCCGGCCTGACCTTCATGACCCGCTACATCAGCGGCGACAACGTCAGCCGCGCCGCCGGTGGCGAGGGCAAGGAGTGGGAACGCGATACCGAAATGAAGTACGTGGTACAAAGCGGCCCGTTGAAGAACGTCGCCGTGCGCCTGCGCAACGCCACCTTCCGCTCCAACTTCGCCCGCGACGCGGACGAGGTGCGGCTGCTGGTGAGCTACAGCGTGGCGCTGTGGTAACCCCATAGCGATAACTTGATAACAACAACGCTCACGGAGAAAGACGATGACCTACTCACTGCGCCGCCTCGTCCTCGCTACCGGCTGCCTGCTGTTGGCCGGCAACGCCCTCGCTGCCGAACCGAAACGCCCCGAATGCATTGCCCCCGCCTCGCCCGGCGGCGGCTTCGACCTGACCTGCAAACTGGTGCAGAGCGCCCTGGTGCAGGAAAAAATCCTCACCAAGCCGATGCGCGTCACCTACATGCCCGGCGGTGTTGGTGCGGTGGCCTACAACGCCGTGGTCGCCCAGCGCCCGGCCGATGCCGGCACCCTGGTGGCCTGGTCCAGCGGTTCGCTGCTGAACCTGGCCCAGGGCAAGTTCGGCCGCTTCGACGAGAACGCGGTGAAATGGCTGGCCGCCGTCGGCACCAGCTACGGCGCCATCGCAGTGAAAAGCGACTCGCCCTACAAGACCCTCGACGACCTGGTCGCAGCGTTGAAGAAAGACCCGAGCAAGGTGGTGATCGGCTCCGGCGGTACCGTCGGCAGCCAGGACTGGATGCAGACCGCCCTGATTGCCAAGGCCGCCGGCATCAACCCGCGTGACCTGCGCTACGTCGCCCTGGAAGGTGGCGGCGAGATCGCCACGGCGTTGCTGGGCGGGCATATCCAGGTAGGCTCGACCGACATCTCCGACTCCATGCCGCACATTCAGAGCGGCAACATGCGCATCCTCGCGGTGTTCTCGGAAAAGCGCCTGGACGAGCCCGAGATGAAAGACATCCCCACCGCCAAGGAACAGGGTTACGACATCGTCTGGCCAGTGGTACGCGGCTTCTACCTGGGGCCAAAGGTGAGCGACGAAGAATACGCCTGGTGGAAGCAGTCATTCGACAAGATGCTGGCTTCGGAAGACTTCGCCAAGTTGCGTGACCAGCGCGAACTGTTCCCGTTCGCCATGACCGGTGCAGAGCTGGACGGCTATGTGAAGAAGCAAGTGGCTGACTACAAGACACTGGCCAGGGAGTTTGGCCTGATCCAGTAACACGCCAACGCCCTTTCACCGACCCTGTGGGAGCGGGCGCGCCCGCGAAGAAGACACCGCGGTGCCTGGCACCGGCGTTGCCGGTGTTCGCGGGCATGCCCGCTCCCACAGGGCCCGTGCTCAATGAGGACTCTCTGATGATCCTGCAACGCATCTTCGCCCTGGCCCTGCTGGCGGTGTGCGCCGCCCTGGCCGTGATGGCCTGGCCTTACCAGGCGGCGTTTTCCTATGAACCGGTGGGCCCGCGCGCCTATCCGCTGTTGACGCTCGGCCTGCTCGGCCTGGGCCTGCTGTACCTGGTGTTCCGCCCCACCCCCATCGTGCGCAAGGACGACGAACCGGAACTGGACCGCGAGACCCTGATCAAGATCGCCGCCTGCGTCGGCCTGCTGATCGTGTTCGCCAGCACCTTCGAAGCCCTGGGCTTCATCCTCAGCGCCATCCTGGTCGGCGTGCCCATGGCCCGCCTGTACGGCGGCCGCTGGCTGCACAGCGCCATCGTGGTGGCGGGCATGAGCCTGTTTCTCTACTGGCTGTTCGACCGCGTGATGGACGTGCCCCTGCCCCTTGGCCTGCTGAGCGTACTGGAGAACTGACACATGGATACCTTGAGCTACCTGGGCCAGGGCTTCGGCGTCGCCCTGTCCCCCTACAACCTGGTCACCGCCCTCACCGGCACGCTGATCGGTACCGTGGTCGGCCTGCTGCCGGGCCTGGGCCCGATCAACGGCGTGGCCTTGCTGATCCCCATCGCCTTCGCCCTCGGCCTGCCGCCGGAATCGGCGCTGATCCTGCTGGCAGCGGTGTACCTGGGCTGCGAGTACGGCGGACGTATCAGTTCGATCCTGCTGAACATCCCCGGCGAAGCCTCGACCGTGATGACCACTCTCGATGGCTACCCGATGGCCCGCAATGGTCTGGCTGGCGTAGCGCTGTCGCTGTCGGCCTGGAGTTCGTTCATCGGTGCGCTGATCGCCACCTGCGGCATGGTGCTGTTCGCACCGCTGCTGGCGAAATGGGCAATCGCCTTCGGCCCGGCGGAGTACTTCGTGCTGATGGTGTTTGCCATCGTCGCGCTCGGCGGCATGGCCGGCGACAAGCCGCTGAAAACCTTCATTGCCGCATTGATCGGCCTGTTCCTGTCGGCAGTCGGCATCGATGCCAACAGTGGCGTGTACCGCTTCACCGGCGACAGCGTGCACCTGGCCGACGGCATCCAGTTCGTGGTACTGGTGCTGGGCCTGTTCTCCATCAGCGAAATCCTCCTGCTGCTGGAAAAGACCCACCATGGCCACCAGGCAGTCAAAGCCACCGGCCGCATGCTGTTCAACTTCAAGGAAGCGGCCTCGGTGTTCGTGGTCAACATCCGCTGCGGCCTGCTTGGCTTCATCATGGGTGTGCTGCCTGGTGCCGGTGCAACACTGGCGAGCGCCGTGGCCTACATGACCGAAAAACGCCTGGCGGGCGACAAGGGCAAGTTCGGCAAGGGCGACGCCCGCGGCCTGGCCGCACCGGAAACCGCCATCGGCGCCTCCTGCTGTGGCGCCCTGGTACCGATGCTGACCTTGGGCGTACCTGGCTCGGGCACCACCGCGGTGATGATCGGCGCGCTGACCTTGTACAACATCACCCCGGGCCCGCTGTTGTTCGAACAGCAGCCAGACATCGTCTGGGGCCTGATCGCCTCGCTGTTCGTCGCCAACATCATGCTGGTGATCCTCAACATCCCGATGATCCGCATCTTCACCCGCATCCTCGCCGTGCCAAACTGGGCGCTGGTACCGGTGATCGCCATCATCACCGCAATCGGCGTTTACGCCGTGCATGCCACTACCTTCGACCTGTTCCTGATGGTCGGTATCGGCATCATGGGCTATATCCTGCGCAAGCTGGACTTCCCGCTGTCGCCGATCCTGCTCGGTTTCATCCTCGGTGGGCTGATGGAGCAGAACCTGCGCCGGGCGCTGTCTATCTCCAACGGCGAACTGGGCATCCTCTGGTCGAGCCCGATCAGCATGTCGGTATGGGTACTGACCATTTGCATGCTGACCCTGCCGCTGCTGCGCATCTGGCGCAAACGCAGCCTGCAGCGCCGGGCGATGGCCGATGCCTGATCGCTCGTTGCCGTTGTTTGTCGCGACCGGGCTGGTCGGCCTTGCTGGCGGTTTTGCCGCCAGCAAGGTCGGCTGGCCTTTGCCATGGATGGTCGGCTCGTTGCTGGCGATCATCCTGGTGCGCTGCCTGACACCCTGGCAGCTCCCGGAAATCCCCAATGGCCGCAAATGCGGGCAATGCATCATCGGCATCGGCATTGGCCTGCACTTCACCCCGGCGGTGATCGAGCAGGTGGCCAGCCATTTCGCACTGATCTTCTTCGGCGCGCTGTTCACCACCTTGTCCAGCGTGATCAGCGTATGGCTGCTGCGGCGCACCGGTGAAGACCGTGCCACGGCGTTCTTCGCCAGCATGCCGGGTGGTTCGGGGGAGATGGTCAACCTTGGCGCCCGCAATGGCGCAGTGCTCAGCCAGGTGGCGGCGGCGCAAAGCCTGCGCGTACTGGCGGTGGTACTGTGCGTGCCGGCGCTGTTCAAGTTCCTGCTGGGTGACGGGGTACCGCTGAATCACACCGGCAGTGTGAGCTGGGGCTGGCTGGCGCTGATTGCACCGCTGGGCGTTGCCGTCGCCCTGCTGTGGCAGCGCTTGCGCCAGCCCAACCCGTGGTTGTTCGGGCCATTGTTGGTCGCAGCCACCGTGAGCCTGGCGGGCGACCTGCAGATAACCCTGCCCAATGGCGCCAGCCAGATCGGCCAGTGGTTGATCGGCAGCGGCCTGGCCTGCCACTTCAACCGCGCGTTCTTCCGCCGCGCACCGTCGTTCCTGGGCCGCACCCTGGTGGCCACGGCGTTGTGCATGGCGATTGCCGGCAGTGCCGCATGGGTGCTGAGCATGATGACCGCGCTGGATCTGCGTTCGCTGACATTGGGGATGATGCCGGGCGGAATTGCCGAGATGAGCCTGACGGCGGAGACCCTGCAGCTGTCGGTGCCGCTGGTGACGGCGCTGCAGGTGATGCGCTTGTTGTTTGTGCTGTTTCTCGCAGAGCCGTTGTTCCGGGTGTGGAACGCAACCCCGGAATGACTGTGACGGCCTCTTCGCGGGTAAACCCGCTCCCACAGGGACCACACAAGCCCTGAGGGTAGTGCAGAACCTGTGGGAGCGGGTTCACCCGCGAAGAAGGCAACGCGACATTTCAGGCCTTTACAAGGGTGGCAATGCCCAGTTGATCGGCGCCAGCCCGCGTTGCTCGAGGAAACTGTTGGCCCGGCTGAAATGCCCACACCCCAGGAACCCACGGTAAGCCGACAACGGTGATGGATGCACCGATTTCAGCACCAGGTGCTTGGTCCCGTCGATCAGCTTCTGCTTGCTTTGCGCATGCGAGCCCCACAGCAGGAACACCACGTTCGGGCACTGCTCGCTAACCACCTGGATGACCCGGTCGGTAAAGAACTCCCAGCCCTTCTTGGCATGCGACGCGGCATTGGCGCGCTCCACGGTCATGGTCGTGTTGAGCAACAGCACACCCTGCTCGGCCCAGCTCTGCAGGTAGCCATGACTGGCAATCGGGATGTTCAGGTCGCGCTGCAGCTCCTTGTAGATGTTGACCAGCGACGGTGGCGTGGCCACGCCCGGCTGCACCGAGAAGCACAGGCCATGCGCCTGGCCCGGCCCGTGGTAAGGGTCCTGGCCAAGGATGACCACCTTCACCTGGTCCAGCGGCGTCGAGTTGAGCGCGTTGAAGATCAACGGCCCTGGCGGGTAGATCTCTTTGCCGGCGGCGTACTCGCTGCGCAGGAACTCGCGCAACTGATGCATGTAGGGCTGGTCGAATTCCGCGCGCAAGGCGGCCTTCCAGCTGGGTTCGAGTTTGATGCGATCGTCGTCAGTCATGGGGCCTTCCATAAACAATGGCGCGACACTAGGTAAGCCCTTCCCGCTTGTCAAACGATCCGACCGACGACCGGCATGTTCGGCCAGGCAAGCCATACTTGGGCGATGACTTGCGCGAGGTAGTCCATGGCCATTCATTGCGAGGTACTCACCGGCGCCGATGGCGCCCGCATCGGCATCGCCACCCTGGATGCGCCCAAGGCGCTCAATGCGCTGAGCCTGCCGATGATCGAGGTATTGGGCGAACAGTTGCACGCCTGGGCCCGCGACCCGGGAATCGTCTGCGTGCTGCTGCGCGGCAACGGTGCCAAGGCCTTCTGTGCCGGCGGTGATGTGCGTGCGCTGGTACAAGCCTGCCGCGACCACCCTGGTAGCGTACCCCCGCTGGCCGCCACCTTCTTCGCCGCCGAATACCGCCTGGACTTTGCCCTGCACACCTATCCCAAGCCGTTGCTGTGCTGGGGGCACGGGCATGTGCTGGGTGGTGGCATGGGCCTGCTGCAGGGCGCCAATGTGCGTATTGTCACCCCCAGCAGTCGGCTGGCCATGCCGGAAATCAGCATCGGCCTGTATCCGGATGTGGGCGCCAGCTGGTTCCTTGCCCGCCTGCCGGGCAAGCTGGGGTTGTTCCTCGGCCTGACGGGTGCACCGATCAATGCCCACGACGCCCTGGACCTGGGTCTGGCCGACCGATTTCTGGGCGAGTACCAGCAAGAGGCACTGATCGAGGAACTGCTGCAACTGAACTGGCAGGAACAGACCGCCCTGCAACTGAACAGCCTGCTCAAGGCCGAACAGCACCGCGTCTGCGCCGAGTTGCCCGAGGCCCAGTGGCTACCAAGGCGACAGGTGATCGATCAATTGCTCGACGTGGCCGACGCAGCTGCCGCCTGGCGTGCGCTGGAGGGGCTCAAGCACCACGACGACCCGCTGCTGGCAGATGCCGGCCAACGGTTGCATGAAGGTTGCCCGCTGACCGCACACCTGGTGTGGGAACAGATCCGTCGGGCACGGCACCTGTCGTTGGCGCAGGTATTCCAGATGGAATACAACATGAGCCTGAACTGCTGCCGCCACCCGGAATTCAGCGAAGGCGTGCGTGCGCGTCTGCTGGACAAGGACAACCAGCCGCACTGGCACTGGCCCGATGTGGCGCAAGTGCCGGCGGCGGTGGTGGAGGCGCATTTTGCCAAGGTGTGGGAGGGGCGGCATCCGCTGGCGGATCTCGGGTAGCTTCGAGAAGTTGGGGCTGCATTGCAGCCCATCGCGACACAAGGCCGCTCCCACAGGTACAGCGATGGTTTCCAATGCTGCGCCGTACCTGTGGGAGCGGCCTTGCGTCGCGAAAGGGGCGCAACGCGCCCCCGGTTTTCAATTCACCTACCGCTGCCAGTTCCCCCCTTGCCCGTGCCCACGCCGCCCGTCCCCGCGCCGGTCACCATCCCCCCGCCCGTTGGAGTGCCAACGGTTCTTCTGCTGATAGCGCTGGCTGCCATCGCGATAATCATGACGATCCCGGTCGCGCCCATAGTCATACCGCTGGCGGTTGCCATAGTCGTTGCGTGGGTTGCCATACCATTGCTTCATCCCCGGCTGCGGATGAGACCGGTAGTGAGGCGCGGGCGCCGAGCGGTAGTAGTAGCGTGGCGCAGGCTGATAGTAATAACGGGGCTGCGGCGCTACGTAATAGCGGTCATAGCGGTAATAATCCGGTGACACATAACGGTCGGAGTAGTAGTGGTCCGATCGGTAATAGCCCCCGCTCTCGTAGTACGGAACGCAGGCGGAAGTCATCAGCCCCAGCAGGGCGATCAACAGGATTCGATAGGACATGGCGGCCTCCTGGACCGCTGGAGTGCCCGAACAGCGGCGCTGGCGAGCGTCGATGCGAAATGCGATCATCGACACTGAATAAGACAGTGCCGCCAAGGTGCAGTGCCATTTCTGCAACAATTTGATACAGGTGAATGGCAGCCATGCCCGACAACCAGCACTGCCCCGCTTGTGGCGCCCTCAACCAGTGCAGCTTGGCCGATCCGCGCCGAGCCACCGAGGCCTGCTGGTGTTACAGCGTGACCATCGAACCTGCCGTGCTCAAGGCCCTGCCCGCCGAGCTGCGCGACAAAGCCTGCCTGTGCCCGCGCTGCGCCGCCGTCGAAGAACAGCTTCGCTCCCCCGCTTCCGACTGACCGTTTGCCATGCGCCTCGACCGTTTCCTCGCCAACCTGCCCAGCCACAACCGCCAGCAAGTCCGTCTGATGCTGGCGCAACGCCGTGTGCGGGTGGATGGCCAAGTGGTCAGCGACCCACTGGCCGAAGTGCGCGAATTCAGCCGCGTGGAGCTGGACGACCAGCTGCTGCAGGCTGGCCGCCCGGCACGCTACCTGATGTTGCACAAGCCCGCAGGCTGCGTCAGCGCCACCCAGGACCCGCAACACCGCACCGTGCTCGACCTGCTGCCAGCCGGTTTGCGTGAGGACCTGCACATTGCCGGGCGGCTGGACTTCAACA
Organism: Pseudomonas sp. ABFPK; assembly: GCF_001586765.1. Taxonomy (NCBI): domain Bacteria; kingdom Pseudomonadati; phylum Pseudomonadota; class Gammaproteobacteria; order Pseudomonadales; family Pseudomonadaceae; genus Pseudomonas; species Pseudomonas sp. ABFPK. The sequence continues at coordinate 154,006 of NZ_LQXW01000002.1, forward strand.
CTACGGGCTTGATGATCCTGACCAACGATGGCCAATGGTCACGCCGGCTTACCCAGCCCGCGACCAAGCTGCCCAAGCATTACCTGGTGCAAACCGAGGACGAAATTGGCGAGCACTATGTGGCCAAGTTCCTCGAGGGCTTCTACTTCGCCTTCGAAGACCTCACCACCTTGCCCGCCCAGCTGGACATCCTCGGGCCGCGCCAGGCACGGCTGTCGATCATCGAAGGGCGCTATCACCAGGTGAAGCGCATGTTCGGCCATTTCGACAACAAGGTGGTGGGGTTGCATCGGGAGAGCATGGGGGCGATCCGGCTGGACCCGGGGTTGGCGCCTGGGGCGTTTCGTGAGCTGACGGCGGATGAAATAGCGACGGTCTAATCAGCCTGTACCGGCCTCTTCGCGGGCACGCCCGCTCCCACAGGTACACCACAGGCCTCCGGGTTGGTGTGATCCCTGTGGGAGCGGGCGAGCCCGCGAAGAGGCCGGACCAGACAGATCAGGGTCGTCATACGACCGCTCAGCGACAAAAGTCACATTTTCCCCCGAACGGCACTTGCGGGATTCCCGACCCACTGCTTGAATCCAAATCGTCAGTCTGCATGTGACTACCAAGTCACGACCGCAGTCGAAGACACTTTTTGCCGGCCACCCAAGGCCTCGATGCCTTGGGGCACGGCGAATTGCCCGCCAAAAACAATACCGTCGACGCACGTGCCAAGGATCGACACAGGGCCCCCCGGTTTCTCTTCAGGCAAATGCCTACCTGTCATAAAGAACGTGCACCCTAGGTGACGCGAATACCCTTTTTGCGCCAGGAGTCGATGACATGAGGCCAGAAATCGCTGTACTTGATATCCAAGGTCAGTATCGGGTTTACACGGAGTTCTATCGCGCGGATGCGGCCGAGAATACGATCATCCTGATCAATGGCTCGCTTGCCACCACGGCCTCGTTCGCCCAGACGGTACGTAACCTGCACCCGCAGTTCAACGTTGTACTGTTCGACCAGCCATACGCTGGCAAATCCAAGCCGCACAATCGCCAGGAACGCTTTATCAGCAAGGAGACCGAAGCGCATATTCTCCTCGAGCTGATCGAGCACTTCCAGGCAGACCACGTGATGTCGTTCTCGTGGGGTGGCGCAAGTACGCTGCTGGCGCTGGCGCACCAGCCGCGGGGCGTGAAGAAGGCAGTGGTGAGTTCGTTCTCACCGGTGATCAACGAACCGATGCGCGACTACCTGGACCGTGGTTGCCAGTACCTGGCCGCCTGCGACCGTTATCAGGTCGGCAACCTGATCAACGACACCATCGGCAAGCACCTGCCGTCACTGTTCAAGCGCTTCAACTACCGCCATGTCAGCAGCCTGGACAGCCACGAGTATGCGCAGATGCACTTCCACATCAACGAGGTGCTGCAACATGACCTGGGGCGGGCGCTGGATGGTGCACGCAATATCGACATCCCGGTACTTTTCATCAATGGTGACCGCGACGAGTACACCACGGTCGAGGATGCGCGGCAGTTCAGCAAGCACGTGGGCCGTAGCCACTTCAGCGTGATCCGCGATGCAGGCCACTTCCTGGACATGGAAAACAAGACCGCTTGCGAGGACACCCGCAGCGTCATGCTGGGGTTCCTGAAGCCAACCATGCGTGAAGCTCGTCAACGTTACCAGCCCGTAAAACAGGGGCAGCATGCATTGGCCATCTGAGCAACTCGGCGTCCTGTGGCTCAAACCCGCAAACCATGGGGCGCCGACAAGCTTTTTAATAACTTGGGCTTCTAATTCGTTGAGGGTTCTGGTAAAAAGTGCTGCGCAAACGCGGGTATAGTTTAGTGGTAAAACGAAAGCTTCCCAAGCTTTAGTTGAGGGTTCGATTCCCTCTACCCGCTCCACATCGCATTCCCGCATGGCGTTCCAGCAACGTCATCGCTGTCAAAAGGAGCCCAGGCTCCTTTTTTCGTTTCTCCCCCCCTCCCTTTGACCTGCCCCATGGCCATTTGCCTGCCGATCCGCTTCAATGCGTGGATGGATTCGTGAAGCATTTCGAAAGGACGACGCATGTTTCTCTCCCGCTGGCTACCGGGCCTCGCCAACCTGCTGCACTACCGCCGCGAGTGGTTCCACGCCGACCTGCAGGCCGGCCTCTCGGTGGCGGCGATCCAGATTCCCATTGCCATCGCCTACGCGCAGATCGTCGGCCTGCCGCCGCAGTACGGCCTGTATGCCTGTGTGCTGCCGATGATGGTCTATGCCCTGATCGGAAGCTCGCGCCAGCTGATGGTCGGCCCAGACGCCGCTACCTGCGCGATGATCGCCGGCGCCGTGGCGCCGTTGGCCATGGGCGAGCCGCACCGGATTGCCGAGCTGTCGGTGATCGTCACCTTGCTGGTCGGGGTAATGCTGATCGCGGCTGGGGTGGCCCGGGCCGGGTTCATCGCCAGCTTCTTCTCGCGGCCGATCCTGATCGGTTATCTCAACGGTATCGGCCTGAGCCTGATCGCCGGGCAGTTGTCCAAGGTGGTAGGGTTCAAGATCGAGGGCGACGGTTTCATCCTCAGCCTGATCAACTTCTTCCAGCGCCTGGGCGAAATCCACTGGGTGACGCTGCTCATCGGCATCGCCGCACTGGGCCTGCTGATCTGGTTGCCACGACGCTACCCCCACCTGCCTGCGGCGCTAACTGTAGTGGCGCTGTTCATGCTGCTGGTCGGCCTGCTCGGCCTTGACCGCTTTGGCGTCGCCATTCTCGGCCCGGTACCTGCCGGCATCCCGCAGCTGGCCTGGCCACACAGTAACCTGGCAGAAATGAAAAGCCTGCTGCGCGACGCCCTGGGTATCGCCACCGTCAGCTTCTGCAGCGCCATGCTCACCGCACGCAGCTTTGCCGCCCGGCACGGCTACGCGATCAACGCCAACCACGAATTCGTCGCCCTGGGCGTAAGCAACCTGGCTGCCGGGGTTTCCCAGGGCTTTGCCATCAGTGGTGCAGACTCGCGCACTGCGGTCAACGACATGGTCGGTGGCAAGAGCCAACTGGTGGGCATCATCGCAGCACTGGTCATCGCCCTGATCCTGTTGTTCTTCACCGCACCGATGGCGTGGATCCCGCAGGCCGCGCTGGGTGCCGTGCTGCTGATGGCAGGCTGGGGGCTGATCGACATCAAGTCGCTGAAGCATATCCGCCGCCTGAGCCGCTTCGAGTTCTGGCTGTGCCTGCTGACCACGGTCGGTGTGCTGAGCCTGGGCGTGCTGCCCGGCATCGTGTTTGCCGTGACCCTGGCGATCCTGCGCCTGCTGTACAGCATCTATCAGCCCACCGACGCAGTGCTGGGCTGGCTGCCGGGCACCGAAGGCCAGGTGGACATCCGCAAACACAAGGATGCCCGCACCGTGCCAGGCTTGGTGGTGTACCGCTTCGACGACGCGATCCTGTTCTTCAACGCCGACTACTTCAAGATGCGCCTGCTCGAAGCGGTGCAGAGCCAGGACCAGCCCAAGGCAGTGCTGTTCGATGCCGAAGCGGTAACCAGCATCGACGTCAGCGGCATCGCCGCCCTGCGCGAAGTGCGCGACACCCTGGCCGCGCAGGGCATCTTCTTCGCCATCGCCCGCGCCCGCGGCACATTCCTGCGCATGCTGGTGCGTTCGGGGATGGCCCGGGAGATGGAAGACAAACTGCTGTTCGGCTCGGTGCGGGCGGGCATTCGCGCCTATCGGGTTTGGCGTAACAGGAGTCGCGTTGAGCAACGGGCTGAACAAGGTTGAAGCATTGCGTCGTTGCTACTGGCCATATCGCCAGCAAGCCGGCTCCGACAAGTACTGCACTGCTCTCAAGGCCTGTGGCGAACCGTGGGAGCTGTCTTGCCGGCGATTGGGCCAGTACAGGCTGCACAAAGCAGTTGCCTGGACACCAACCCTCGCACACTTTGCATGACATGCTAAAGTCGCCCCCGTTCCCGCTCCACCCAACGGACCCCAGCATGCCCGCACTAGACGCCACCCTCACCCCCTGGCCGGAACTCGCCGCCCGCCACCCTTGCGACGCCCTGCTGCTGGGCAACGGCGCCAGCCGCGTGCTGTGGAAGCCGTTCGGCTACTTCTCGCTGTTCGAGGAAGCGCAACGTGCCGGGCGCAAGAAAGGCCTGGCCGTCAGCGACCAGGCACTGTTCAAGTCACTGGGTACGGAACTGTTCGAGCCGGTGCTCAGCGCCCTCAACACCACCGTGCGCACCAACGCCGCGCTGGCCATCAACTCCACCGCGCCGCTGAACCGCTACTACTCGATCAAGGAAGCGCTGATCCACGCCGTACGCACAGTGCACCTGCCGTGGCCACTCATGCCGGCCACGACCCTGGCAACCCTCAACCAGGCCCTGCGCGGCTACCGCAGCGTCTACACCAGCAACTACGACCTGCTGCTACCGTGGGCCGTGCAACACGCCCCGCAGGGTTTCGCCGAACTGTTCGACGAGCAAGGCTTCTTCGACGTGCGCCGCACCAACGGCGAAGGTACGCGGGTACTGCACCTGCATGGCGGCCTGCACCTGCTCAAGCTGCCCGACGGCACCACCCGCCAACGCAGCGCCGACAGCGCCGAACTGCTCGATGGTTTTGCCGTGAACATCCCGGGCGAAGTGCCGCTGTTCGTCAACGAAGACCGCAGCGACGAGAAGCTGCGCGCCATCCGCAACTCTGACTACCTGGGCTGGTGCCTGGGGCAACTGGCGCGGGAAAGCCAGGGGCTATGCCTGTTCGGGCTGCACCTGGACAGCAGTGACCAGCATCTGCTCGAAGCCATCCGACAGGCCCGGCCGAAGCATCTGTCGATTGCCATACGGCCATTGAGCGAGGCATCGGTGATCAACCAGAAGCAGCATTTTGTCGACAGGTTCGGGGATATGCCGGGGACAGTGCTGCACTTCTTTGATGCCAGTACGCATCCGTTGGGGCCAGCAGCGTTGGCTATTGAAGCACCGCTCACCCACAGGTGAAGTGGACCGCCGGCAAGCCAGCTCCCATAGAACAACACATGACTCATTGGTTCTGCGAGGTTCTGTAGGAGCAGCCTTGTGCTGCGAAGAGGCCGGTACTGACAAAGCCTGTCTGTTGCTTGTACCGGCCTCTTCGCAGCACAAGGCTGCTCCTACAAAGGACGCGTCAGACGAGCGAAATATGTTCTCTGCGCGACAGCGCAGCCCAAAAGGGCTGGGCAATCTCCCACAGGGATCGCGAAACGCCTGAATTCTGCGCGGTACCCGTGGGAGCCGGCTTGCCGGCGATGGGCTGCGTAGCAGCCCCGTTTACGCTATCTGACAGGCATCAGCGCTTGCCCGCGGAACCCCATCAAGGCGCCGACGCGGTTGTCACCTGCACGGCCGGGCCAACTGCAACCGGCTCGGGCATCGCGACATCGCCGCCCAGCTGGCGGATTTGCCGAATCTGCTGGACCCTGTTCAGGTTTTCCCAGGCGACGGGGTAGTGCCCCGGCGACAACTCGATCGCGCTGCGGAAAAACTGCTCGGCCACATCCAGCTTGCCTTCCACCAGGCAGACATAGCCGACATCATTGCTGGCCTCGGCACGCTTTTCGACCTGTTCGAAGGCAGACACAGCCTCCTCATAGCGCCCCATGCGAGCCAGCAGCAGTCCATAGTTGCGCCACAGCGGCTTGTAGGTGCCGTCGTAGCTCACCCCACGCTTGTACCTGAGTTCAGCTTCAGACCATTGCCCGGCCATGTAGTAGGAATACCCCAGGCTGTTCTGCACCAACGCCGAACGTGGATCGATGAGTTCGGCCAGGCGGTAGTAGGTTTGCGCCTCGGCGAAGTTGTCGGCCAGATCCGCCAACACCCCCAGCCCGTTATAGGCCTTGAGCGGTGACTTGCCGTCGACCCTGAGCGCAGCCGCCCCTGTCTGGCTGTTGGCCGGGTCCTTGACGAAGCGTTTCTGATCCACGGCAACTGCTTTCAACAGCATTGCCTTGGCCTGCTCATGTTTACGCATGGACAGGTTCAGCAGGCCCATTTCCGTCAGGGCATCGGGGTTATCAGGTGCCTTGCCCAGTACCTCGGTGAAGGCCATCTCGGCAAGCTGGTTATTGCCGCGCTCGCGGTGAATACGGCCAACCCAGACCAGGGCTTCATAACGTTCGGGCTCCAGCTCAAGGACGCGCAGGTACTGGTACAGTGCCTGGTCCAGGTCACCGGCCTGGTAAGCCATCGCGGCCATCTGCATTGCCTGGTCGGGCGAGTTGCTCTGCGACTGCACCTGATAGAGCACCGAATTGCCACCGGAGTAGACAGAACGCACCCCATTCAGGTCAGGCCCCGTGCTCTGGCACCCCGAAAGCACGGCTATCATGGTCAACAGCAAACTGATCCTGTTCATGTCATGGATTCCCGAACGTTCTAAGTATCCCGATGATCACCGGGCCGATGGCAACCAGAAAAAAGCTTGGCCACAAACAGAAAATTAGCGGAAAAACCAGCTTCGTTCCGATTTTCGCGCCCATTTCTTCTGCGGCCTGCATGCGCCGGTCACGAAACTCCTCGGCATAGATGCGCAAGGTAGCCGCTACACTGGTGCCGAAGCGGATGCTTTGGGCCAACAGGCTGACCAGGCCCTGAATGTCTTCCAGGCCAGTGCGATCTGCCAGTTGCCTGAGCGCTTCGGTACTGGAAATGCCGGCGCGGATCTGCGCATTGACCAACGCCAGCTCCTCGGCCAGTTCGGCTTGGCTGACCGCCATTTCTTCGGCCACTCGTTCGATAGCCTGGGGTAACGCCAGACCCGACTCTACGCAAACCACCATCAGGTCCAGGGCATCGGGAAAGGCCGCGCGCAACCGGCCCTGCCGAGCATTCTTGCGCTTGTCGATGTACACAGCCGGCAGCAGCCATCCGACGGCAGCGCCCATGGCTACCAGTCCCATGATCTTGAGCGGGGAAAGATTGGGAACCAGCGGCAGTATCAACAACGAGATACCCATCAGCATCAACGGCAGCAGCAAACGCACCGCCCAGTACACCTGTACCGCTGAAGCCGAGCCGTATCCAGCATGGGTCAACAGGGCTCGGGTGGCTGACACTTGCCCCTCCGTAGACGGGGTAACGCGCCGACCTACACGCTCCAGTAGAAGCTGCAGGCTTCCTGGCGGCTCCCGACCGGCCGCGGCGCTGGAGTGGTCACGCTTGATCAATGCAAGACGGCGTTGCAGTGGGCTCTGCAGCCCCAGCACCAGCAACGTCACGGTAATAACCGCAATGACCGTGCTCATCCCGATCGCACCAACGATCAGCAGGCGTGCCAATGCCTCACTGTCCGTCACCCCACTCAACAAACCGAGCAAATAGTCCATGACCGACGCCCCCGTGCGAGAACTGCCTAGATCTGGATACGAATGATTTTACGAATCCAGAAAATCCCCACCAACATGGAGCCAAAAGCCCCCATGACCAACATTTGCCCAGTGGGATCCTTGATCAGCAACGTCAGATAGTCCGGGCTGGTAATAATGATCGCTGCCGCCAACAGGAAGGGTATGGCCACCAACACCCAAGCCGACATTCGCCCTTCGGCCGACATTGTCTTGATCTTGCGCTGAAACCGGAAACGCCCGCGTATCAAATTGCTCAGCCGTTCCAGTACTTCCGTCAGGTTGCCGCCAGTCTCACGGTGAATGAGGATCGAGGTGACCAGCATCATCACCGTCATGCTTGGCATCCGCTCCAGAAGGCCAAGCATGGCCCTGCGTACATCATTACCGTAGTTGATATCGGCGAAAGTCAGACCGAATTCATGCGCCACCGGTCCCTTGTGTTCATCTGCCACCAAACGCAGGGTTTCATTGAAGGGGTGCCCGGCGCGCAACGCCCGGCACATGGCTTCCAGCGCATCGGGCAAGCCCTCCTCGAACTTGGCGAAACGCCTGCCACGGTCATGTGAGATTTTCAGCAGTGGCAGCCAGAACGCCACGAACGCTGCCGCCAGCGCCAGCCACCAGTAAGGGAAGAACATCCAGGCCAGCATCCCGGCAGCCGCTGCCAGAGCCAACCCCAGCAGCAGTACCCGATAGGCCCGGTACTCATGGCCGGCCTGCTCGATCAGTTGCGTCAGCGTCGCCATGAAGGGCAATTGCTCGAGCCGCGCCTCCAGCGGCGACAAGCGCGTCAGGTATTTCTGCCGCAGCACGGTCTGCATGTTCGGCAGATGGCTTGCCCGCTCCAGGAGCACAAGTCGGCTGCGGATACGCTTGCGTACCTTGCCCGCCTCGCCGAACACCGGGACCACCAGGCCTTGGCTGAGAAGAAACACGGCAACGAACACCATGCCAAGAAATATCAGGATGTATTCACCAGGTATCTGGCTCATGATTGACGAGCCTCCATCCATTCAGGCCTGAACATCGACAAAGGCAACTCGATCCCGCGCTTGGCCAAGGCATCGCGAAAGGCCGGGACCATGCCACTTGGCCGAAAGTCACCAAGCACCTGGCCCTGCTCGCCCACACCACTGCGAACAAAAGAGAAGATCTCGGTCATGGTGATGATTTCACCCTCCATGCCGTTGATCTCCTGCACACTGACCAACCGCCGCTTGCCGTCTTCCTGCCGCTCCAGCTGGATCACCACATCGATGGCCGAGGCGATCTGCTGGCGCATGGCCTTGATCGGGAATGTAGCGCCAGACATCAAGACCATGTTCTCGACCCGGCCCAACGCATCGCGCGCGGTGTTGGCGTGGATGGTAGTCAGTGAGCCATCGTGCCCGGTGTTCATCGCCGTCAGCATGTCCAGCGCCTCGGCGCCACGCACCTCACCGATCACGATACGGTCTGGGCGCATCCGCAGGCTGTTGCGCACCAGCTCACGCTGGCCCACCTCGCCACGCCCCTCTATGTTCGCAGGCCTTGTTTCCAGTCGCACCACATGCGGCTGCTGCAGTTGCAGCTCGGCCGAGTCCTCGATGGTGACGATGCGCTCGTTGTGGGGAATGAAACTGGACAGCACATTGAGCATGGTGGTCTTGCCGCAGCCGGTGCCGCCGGAGATCAGCACGTTCAGCCGCCCCCGCACGATCGCCTTGAGCAGCAACGCGATGGCCGGGGTCAGGGCGCCCGCCTGGATCAGGCTGTCGACGTTGAGCAGGTCCACCGCAAAGCGGCGTATCGAGATACTTGGCCCGTCGATGGCCAGCGGCGGGATGATCGCATTGACCCGTGAACCATCCTTGAGCCGCGCATCTACCAACGGCGAAGACTCGTCGATACGCCGGCCCAGGCTGGAGACGATGCGGTCGATGATGTTCAGCAGGTGCTGATCATCGCGAAAACGCACATCGGTTCGCTGCAACTTGCCGAACCGTTCGACGTACACCGAGTCATGGCCGTTGACCAGAATGTCGGACACCGTATGGTCGGCCAGCAGCGGCTCCAGCGGGCCAAGGCCAAGCACTTCGTCAGTGATCTGCTTGATGATCAACTGGCGGCTGGCAGAGCTCACCGGCGCCGAATGCTCGTCAAGCAGACGCTGGCAGATATCGCGGATCTGCCGCACGGCCTCGGCCTGCTCGAGCGAGTCGAGCAAGGACAGGTCCATGACCTTGAGCAGTTGCGCATAGGTTTTTTCCCGCCACTCGGCTTCCACCGATGTGACCTGGCTTTTCGTTTCAAACAGAACATCCGGTGCCGAATGTTCCCACGCCATCAGCGCCTCTGCCGGGTCCTTAGCGCCGCCACCCTGCTTCGACGGCGTCGATGCCTCGGGGGTGACTGCCTGTTTGCGCAAACGGTTACGGAAATCGCTAAGCATGGTTCACCCCCGAAAAACACGTTTGAAGGCGCGTTTGAACAGTCCGCTGTCTGTGGCCACCTGCTTGCCCACCAATTCCTCGGCCAGCCCACGCAGCGCTTGGGTGATCGCCGAGCGAGGTGCTTGCAGGCCTAATGGCACACCTGTGTTCTGGCTCTGATTGATAACGCTGAAGTCATTCGGCAGTTTCACGATATTGGTGCAACGCAGCGCCTCGCCGATATCCTTGAGGCTGACCGGCGCCGCCTTGTCGTAGCGGTTGACCACCACCTCCAGCTGATTGCCGCGTACGCCCAGGTCATCGCGCAGAATGCGCGCCAGGGAACTGGCGTCGCGCAGGTGGTTGACGCTCTGCTGCATCACGACGTACACCCGGTCGGCCTGCTCCAGCACCGAGGCGGTGATGTGATCGATCTGCCGCGGCAAGTCCGCCACAACCCAGTCATAGTTGGCCCGCGCCAGCTGCAGCAGCGCATCGAGCTGTTCGGCCTGGACATCCTGCGGCAGGCACAGCTCATTGGCGCGGCTGCCAAGCACATGCAAGGACGGGCTGAAATGGCTGCAGAAACCGCGCAGTGCAACACCATCCATTTCTTTTATCTGCTGCAACACGTCCAGCTGGCTGTGCGACTGCGCCACATCCAGATGATGCGACACGCTGCCAAACTGCAGGTCCAGGTCAAGCAGCAGCGCGTTGCCCTTGAGGCTGAGCTGATGCGCCAGGTTACAGGCCAGCACCGTGCCGCCGGAGCCACCCTTGGCATTCATCACCGCAACCAGTTTGCCTGTTGCCGTGCTGTTGGTCTGGGTTTCCATGACCATACGGTTCAAGGCAGCGATGAGCTCCGTGGCAACGATAGGCTCCGGCAGAAAATCGCGCGCACCGGCCTGCATCGCCAGGCGCATGCCTTCCCGATCATCCAGCAGGCCACACACCAACAGCGGCGGGCGCTCATGGGCCGGGCGTTGCAACAGGGCCGCCAGTTCCTCACGCCACAGCTGGCCAACGCGCAGCAGCAGGAAATCGGGCATCCGATCCAACCCATAAAGCGGGTCGCAATGCCCATTGCTCACCTGACGAACATTCACCTCCAGACCGGCGATGCGCTGACAGATTTCTTGCAGCTGGCGCAAGGCCAAGGCGTCGGAGCTGCTGATCAACAGACGCATCCCGGGTTTGATGGAGGTAGCGGATACGGAAGATTCCCTAAGATTCAGCATGGCGTGATCTCCGGTACGACATCCGCCTCGGTATGACGCCCGAGGCTCTCTCGAGGTAAGGTCGCCTTGAATACTGGCAGGGTAATGGGCACCCCAAAACCTGGAATAAACAGGCTGAATTGAAAGTTCTGCAGCGTCAGCTGCACATAGCGGACGGCGGCAAACCCGGTGGCACTTATCAGATCACCGGGGTTGGCGACCTGTGCACCGTTCTTGTCCAGGTAACGCAGGGTCAGGTCCGAGGTGTCCAGGCCGGCCAGCAGGGTGCTGGCACCACTGTCGCCCGCACTGTTGAATATGGCCCTGCGCAGCACCACTGGATCGCTGATATTGCACACCGCAGCCAGGCGTGCGCCACGCCGCACGGACTCATTCAAGACGTTCACGGTGTAGTACAGCCGGCCTATTTCCAGCACCCCGAACAGCAGCGTGAACATCAACGCACTGACAATGGCGAACTCCACCACGTAAACGCCCTGCATGCTTCTGCGCTTCATCACAGTGCCCTCATCACGGTGGTAGCGACCAACGGGAAGTTCAACGCGGTGCCGTTGCCGATAAAGGCCGGAATGCCGTTGGCGATCAGCGGGGAAAAGACCGCGCTGATGGTCACCTGCACGTGGTCGTTGGTACCCGCCACCTTGGCAACCTGCACGGTGGTATTGGCCGGCATCCCGGTCAGGCTGCAGGGCGGTGCGGAAGGTGCACCGTACACTGCCACTTTCTTGGTCATGCACTCGAGGTCGGCGCTAACCTCGACCTTGCCAAGGGTCGAGTTCCAGGCCTGGCTGGCGACGAAGCGCGCGGCATCACGGCTGCCCTGCAGCAGGCTGTTGTACTGGTAAAGCATTCGGCCGAATTCGCCGAAGGCCAGCAAGGTCAGGAGCAACAGCGGCAGGGTGATGGTGAATTCGACGATTGCCACCCCTTGCTGACGCTGCGCACGCTTGAGCCGATAGAGTTCCATGACGCGCTCCTAGGAGTCGGTGCTCGGTGTGCCACTGCCACTGATAAAGGTTTTGTACAGCTGGATGATCTGCGGGCCGGAATCGTCCTGCGGCGTAGGCCCGGGCACACCGTCGCCTTCACATTGCTTGACGAACTGGCCGAATATCTGCGAATCCCCACCCGAGTTGTCGGCCGGCTGCACCACGAAGAAACAACCGAAACCGATGACCGGAATCGACGAGGCTCCCGAGTTCTTGCCGGAGCAGTCCCCCACCACGATCTTCAACATGCGCCGCTCGAAAACCCCGTTCGACTGGCACCCCGCCCCCCCGCCGGCGACACATGCGGCGGTCTGCGCGGCATAGTCGTTGTAGTCGAACAGCGGTGTACCGCCAGCAGACAGGTTGCCATTGCTCGAAGTGACGACGTGCCCCTGCTGCTCCACCTGGTGAGGCGTGGTCTTGTCGTTGTACTTCATCACTGGGTTGCTGTAGGTCGTCACCAGGTCGGGTGGATAATCCGAACTCTTCAACGACCCGGAGTACTCGCCGAATCGGGTATTCAGACCTTTGACGGACGGGCCAACCGTGTTGCCAGGCTTGGTGTCCACGTTGTCACCGACATTGCGGCAAACCGAACCGCCGCCGGCCATCAGGTCGCCAACGGTCTTGCCACCAGCGCCGAAATCGAGCAGCTGGAAGTTGCCCGGGCCAATCGGGTCGCTGTTCTTGGCAGCCGATTTCAAGACCTCCAGGTCACCAAAGCGATACCCCCAGAACATGCCTGTATCCGGGTTGTATTGAGCCGGGTTGCCACAGACCAGCAGTGGTGCAAGATCACAGGGGCTGGTCGGACTCGGTCCGGCGGTGGCAATTGCCGTCACTTGCTTGGCTCCCAATGTGCCGGTACCGAGTGACTGGGCAAAACTCCAGAAAAAACCAGCCAGTGAATAGTTCGCTACCGAGACCCGTACATAGGTGGCATTGGTCGGCCCCGGGTAGGAGAAAGGCCCATAGACGTTGTCTGCGAGCTCCACCACAGCGAACCCGCCAAGGTTGCCGCCGATTGCGGTCAACAGTTCGTTGTTGCCAGCGGCCTTGGCATTTTCGTTCAGGGTAAAGAGCGCGGCATCACGCGCGGTGCTGGCGGCACTGGCAGTGCCCATTACCTGGCTCAGGGTCTTGGCACCACCAAGGGCGGCGGCGTCCACGGCATTCTGCAGTCGGGTCTTGTTCAACAGCATGTGACCACCATCGAGCACCAACGCGGCCATCATCAGAATTGCCAACAGGGCGATCACGATAATGACAGTCACTGCCCCCCGCTGTTGGCCTGGCGGCGCGGTGAACATCCGTTGGGCTCGAGGAGTCATTGTCACGCCCTCAATCAGCGAGTTGAGTCGGAGACTTGAATCTGGATCGGCTGACCGATCTGCTGCGCATCACCAGTCGTCCCCCGGTAGCTATTGATCACCTTCTCCAGCAAAGGCCCGTCAGAGCCAGCGGCCGGCACTTCAGTGCCTGGGTTCGCGGCTACCTGCTTGTCGGCAATCTGCTGGTAGGTGGTCTGGTAGACGCTGTAGCCCAGCGGGCCAACGCGCCCTTCGTCGTACGACATGCAACCCGACAACCCCGACAGCAGCGCGCAACACACGATCATGCTTCTCATGCTGGTTCTCTCCGATCAATTCAGGTCATGGCCAAAGTTGCCACCGCTGACACCGAGGCTGACGGGCACCGCGCGCCCCGGCTCACTGCCCTTGGTCTTGCCGAGCAGGTAGAAGTCCAGGTCACTGGGCTCGACGAACTTCTCGGTGGGCAGGCGCACCGCCTTGGCATCCACAGGCTTGGCGAGGTGCGGCGTCACCAGGATCACCAGTTCGGTTTCACCGTTGATGAACGATTGGCTGCGGAACAGGTGCCCGAGTATCGGCAAGTCCCCCAGACCCGGGAAACGGCTGACGAAATCGCGAGTGTTTTCGCTGATCAAGCCGGCGATGGCAATGGTCTGGCCGTTGCCCAGTTCGACCGTGGACTCTGCGCTGCGCTTGGTCAGCGACGGAATAACCTGGGAAACTCCATCGCCCAGGATGCTGCTGAGACCCGTGTCGAGTACCAGCGAGTTAGCGTTGGAAAGCTCGCTCACCGAGACATTCAGGTTGAGGTTGATACGCCCGGAGTCGAGCACCACCGGCAGGAACTTCACGCCGACACCGAATTCCTTGTATTCGATGGTGATGCCATCATCCTCGGTGATCGGCACCGGGAACTCGCCACCGGAAATGAACTCCGCCTGCTGGCCGGTCAGCGTGGTGAGGGTGGGCTCGGCCAGCACCTTGGCCGAACCATTGTCCTTGGACGCCTCCAGCACCACGTTGAAGAGGAAATCGTCGGACAGGAACTGTGCGAACAAGCCTTTGCCACCACCAATCAGCGAACCTGGCGAAAGGATCGAACCTCCGCCTGGAGTCAGGCCCAGGCCTTGACCATTGTTGAACCCGCCACCACTCCAGTTGCCGGATGAGCCAAGGGCATTGAAGCGCACGTTGAGGTTCTTGATCAGGCTGCGCTGCATCTCGGCCACTTTCACTTCCAGCATCACCTGCTGGCTGCCACCGACGCTGAGCAGGTTGATCACCTCCAGCGACTGGGCTGGTGCCGCCTCGGCGGCTTCACCCTTGCCTTGCACCACACTCGAGGTCTGCGCGGCATAGGTCTTGGCCACTTTCATCGCTGTGTCCATGGCCGCGGCGCTGCGCACCTGACCACGCAGTACCAACGCGCCTTGTGCGCTGAACACCTCGATGTTCTCCTCGGGCAGCAGCTGGTGCAGTTTGGTCTTGAGCCCGGTGAGGTCATGCACGACCTCCACATCCATGGTCTCGATCAAGCGGTTGTTGCTGTCCCACAGCAATACGTTGGTAGTGCCGAGGGAACGGCCGAGCAGGTAGAGCTGGGTCGGGCTGGTGATCAGGATATCGGCGATATCCGGGTTGCCGACCGAGATTTTCCTCACCGGCGTACGAGCGCTGATCGTCCGCGACTTGTAGATGGGCACCTGGACCATATTGGTGCTGGCCGCCGACATGGCGCTGTATCCCGATCCCGGTTCTGCAGCCTGCGTCACACCGACGAACAGCAGTTGCGTACCCAGCCCGCACAACAGGTACATCCCTAGTCTCTGCAAAGTATTCATGCACAACTCCTTGCGAGGTATTCTTGTTCCTGCCGAACGTTAGCCATTCGGACGCCTGCCGCCTTAAAACCTTGCTTTCGCTACTTCAACTTCAGTCCCCCGGATAATGGTGACCGCGCCTACTCCACCGTTACCCTTTGCCACCGGTTTTGGTTGGGGTTTGGCTACTGGCGGCGCAGCCTGGACCGGTGCGGCAGCGGCAACGGCTTGCGGTTGCTTCTGAGCATCCAGCGGGTTACGCAGGGCCAGTTGCAATTTCCCTTCCGATTGCGCCTTGACCAGTACCTCGGCCTCTTTGGCCGACATTTCCAGGGTCACGGCACGCACCACTACAGGTTGTGTCTTGTCCGTCCCCGCCGTCTGGTCCACTGCCAGCACGCGCAAGTCCTGGAGAATGGTCCTGGACTCTGAGTCATTACTGCTACCGTCGCTGCGCTTGGTCGCCAGTACATCAACCCGATTGCCCGGCAACAGGAACCCACCCACCCCGACCACGTCATCCACACGCACTGAAATGGCTCGTTTGTCGGGGGCGATCAACGAGGCCAGGGTACTGCCACCCAGGTGCTCAGCCACACGTGCGCTGCGCAGCACGTCGCCGCGCAGCAGGGCGAAGGTGGCGATCTTGCCAATCACCTTTTCATTGCTGTCGAAGGCATCGTCAGGCACCGCATCCTTGGGCATGCGCACAATGGCGACCTGCTGGGCCTCGATCATCTGCCCGAACGGGATTTCCACTGTGGCCACCACTACGTTCTTCATCTTGTCATCCGGGGCCGCGTTGAGCCGGCCATCAAGCCAGTTGTTGGCCATCAAGGCGGCACCGAGCCCCAGGGTCAGGGAAACGGCAATGAGGATCAGCGTACGGGCACTCATGTCTGCATCTCCTTATCCAAGGAAGTCGATCTGGACGAAGTAGCTACGCCAGGCCCAATCCAGCTCCTGCGGCGACAGCGCCCCCTCGCCCCCCAGGTAACGCTGGCGGTCGAGCGCCATGCTCAGCAGGTCGCGCGGGTGGCAGGGCACCAGCGGCACGCCTTCGGCCTCGTACAGCGCCTGTAGCGCATGGCGCAACAGCGACGGGTCGTAAGCCAGGCCCAGGCGCTCGCACTCCTGGCGCCAGATACGTTCGTATTCATCGACCTTCAGGTAGCTGAACTGCAGCTTGTAGCCGATGCGCCGCAAGAAGGCTTCGTCGGCCAGCTCCAGGGGATTCAGGTTGGTGGAGAACACCAGCACCAGATCGAACGGCAGTTCGCAATGGCGCCCGCCACCCAGGTTGAGGAAGTCGCGCTTCTCTTCCATCGGCACGATCCAGCGGTTGAGCAGTTCGGCCGGGGCCATGCGCTGGCGCCCCATGTCGTCGATGATGAACAGTCCGTTGCTGGCCTTGAGTTGCAGGGAGGCCTGATATTGACGGGTACTGGGATCGAAGCGGACGTCCAGTTGCTCCATGCCCAACTCACCGCCAGTGATCACAACCGGGCGTTTGCAGCGCACCAGCCGGCGATCGATGCCTTCGTTCAGCAACAGGCTGGTGGGTTGACTCTCCTCCTCCAGGCGTTGATGCACCTGGGGGTCATACACCTCGATGACCGACTCGTTGATCTCGATGGCATGGGGTACCCAGATGGACTCGGCGAACAGTCGAATCAACCGGCTGCTGACGTAGGTCTTGCCGGTGCCTGCGGGGCCGTAAATCATGATGGCGCGCCCGGAGTTCAACGCTACGCCCAGTTGATCGAGCATGCTCTCCGAGAGCACTACGCCAGCGAACGCCGCGTGCATGTCCTGCGTACTGATGCGGCCATGGTGAATGGTCTGCAGCTTGAGCAGGTCACGGTAGGCACTTACCGGGAAGGGTGCCGCGCCAATGTAGCCGCTGCGCGCCAGTGCATCCCGGGCGGTACCGCGGCCGCGCTCGGTCAAGCCGTATCGCAGCACCTGCCCCCCCGTTTGCACACCGACCTGGCCCAGCACTTCAACGCGACCATCCTTGCGCAGAAAGGCCAGCACTTCTTCTACCACCGCACCGGTCAGTGCCAGGCGCTCGACCAAACGCGACAGGTCCAGCGTACCGGCATCGTGCAGGTGCTTGCACAGCAAATCACCGAGAAAGCTTTCCGCCAGGCCAGTCTCACGTACTGTACGTGGCTGAGGTGCCAGGCTCTGCACTGCGTCCTTGTCACAGGTGCAGACACCATTGTCTCTTAGTGCGTACATGGTTAGCCTCCAAGGCTATTGGCCTAGCGGTAGCCCAAACAGGCTGACAAGGGTTCCAGACAGGATCGCGACTGAATAAGGGAAAGGCTTGGCTGCAACTTCATCCGTCGCCGGCGCCAAGTAGGCCCGCGCACTCAACATCAACCAGTAGCGTTGTAACGTCTGTTGCAACTGGCCGCGTATGAGCACTATCAGGATCCCAAACACACCACCGGCTATCAGGCTAAAGAGTGCTGCCGAAAGTACGTCGTACGGTGTAAGAAAGGCACCGACCATGGCCATCAACTTGACGTCTCCAGCAGCCATCCCCCCCAGCGCGTACATCGGCAAAAATATCGCGAAACCAATAAGCATACTCAGCACGCCATCCCCCAACCCGGCGAGTCCTGCGGAGTAAACCTGGCCCACCAACCCCAAACCCACCCCCAGTAATATCAAGGTGTTGGGAATGCGGTGGCGACGAAGGTCTCCCACCACCGCGATCCCCAGCAGCCCTAGCAGCACGACAATGGCGAACAGATATTCTGTGGACATTGCTGCATCCTCGTGCGGGCTGGATTATTAGTTAGCCCAAATCCTCGACCCTGCTGACCCTGCTCAAGGCGCCGTTGTGCCGTTTATTGCATTTATCAAAGCGGTGATTCTGTTACCAACAGCTGTACCCAAATTAGTAAAAGCAGTAACTACGGCAAGGGCAATCAATCCACCAGCCACCGCATATTCCACAATGGTCAGGCCATCTTCGTCTTTGACGAACTTCATTACCGAAGTCTTGATAGTTTGCAGTGTCATTTCGCTCACCTCGCTAAGGACATTATTTTTCTTCCCAGGCAGTGGTGTTTTGCACTACCTGTTGCGAATCCTAGTCAGAGGGTGACACCAGTGGTTAGGAGATTTTTGCGAATCGCTAGGACTTTTTTGCGGCCATTAGCCAGCATCAAAAAGAGGACGCGGCCACCAGAAAAACAGGCAGGAATCCCGAATATGAGAAGCACTTTCGTACGCATTTGCAGCCGACTCAGGAAAAAGTTCCGGCACGTTAGTCCAAAGCCGACAAACGGTCGTCATACATCAGAAGGTGACGAAAAACGGAACCTGTCTAACATCAGGGTTTACGAAGTACTTAGATCGCCTTAATCAAAAAAGATCTAAGGTAATAACCAAATTGCTCGGCGAGTTAATAGTGTTTTGGCAATACTGCTGCTCGTAGGGAAACTCCCCAGCATAAGGTTAAGTCACGATGTCTAACCCGGGCACAAAGCCGCTGCTGTTGTGGTTCGATCTGACACGCGATCATTCCACCGAAGCGCTGATGGCACAGTTCAGTCATGTCTGCGATTGCAAACTGGCGAAGGCCGTGGCGCATTCCGAACGCCAGCAGGCAGACATGATCTGCATGCATTTCGATCGCCCCGACACCCTCAACCTCAACCTGCTGCTGGAAGTGAAACGCAACTCACCGTCCATACCGATCACCATGTTCACCGTGCAGCACTCCGAAGAGCTGGCTGTCTGGGCCATGCGTTCGCGGGTCTGGGAGTATCTGGTATTGCCGCTGACAAGCGGTGAGAAAAGTCGCTACATCGATGTCCTCAAGCAGCTTTGCGACATACGCCGCGCCAGCAAGACCTCAGGCAATGCGCAGCGCATCGACCACCTTCCCTCTTTGCCGGACAGCATTCGCCTGACCGGCGAACACCACAAGCACCAGGCGCTCAGCAAGGTCATGCCATATATCGACCAGCATTTTCGCGAATGCATCGACCAAAAGGACATCGCACAGCGCTGCGGCATGACCACGGCCCGCTTCAGCCGCCTGTTCAAGGAAGTCAACGGCGTTGGGTTTCTGGATTACATCCTGAGCAAGCGCATGAACCTGGCCATGGACCTGCTCGTCAACAGCCAGATGCCGATTACCAGCATCGGCTATGAGGCCGGCTTCAAGGACCCATCCGACTTCGCCCGTGCCTTCAAGCAGGTCAGCAACTGCACACCCAGCGAATACCGACATGCCCGCCAGCTCGGAGCGCCGGTCAGCGAAACCGAGGCTCTGAAAGGTCCAGATGCGCCACTGATGGATAACGTGTTACCGAGTGCGGCATTTCACAAGAGCCGCTGAAGAATCACACGCCAGGCAGCAACCCATCCGCACGCAACAGCGTCTCCAGGCAATGCTCCTTCACCCCATAGAACGCCTTGAGCTGCCCGATCTTCTCCAGCAACGCGCCGTTGTCCCCTGCCTGGCGCCGCTTCACCGCAAGAATCATCTTGTTCTTGTTGGTGTGCTCCAGCGAAATGAACTCGAACACCTTGGTCTCATACCCGCAGGCTTCGAGGTACAGCGCGCGCAGGCTGTCGGTCAGCATTTCGGCCTGCTGGCCCATGTGCAGGCCGTACTGCAGCATCGGTTGCAACAACCCCGGGCTGTGCAGTTGCGGGCGGATCTGCTTGTGGCAGCACGGCGAGCACATGATGATCGCGGCGTTGCAGCGGATGCCGGTGTGGATGGCGTAGTCGGTGGCGATGTCGCAGGCATGCAGGGCAATCATCACTTCGATGGCCTCGGGCACCACGCTACGCACGTCACCACACTGGAACTCCAGGCCCGGGTGCTCCAGACGCAAGGCGGCGGCGTTGCACAGGTCGACCATGTCCTGGCGCAGCTCGACGCCCGTTACCTGTGCTTCGCGGCCCAGGCTATTGCGCAGGTAGTCGTGCATGGCAAAGGTCAGGTAGCCCTTGCCTGAGCCGAAGTCGGCCACCCGTAGCGCCTGCTCCGCCGGCACCGGTGCACTGGCCAGGGCGTGGTCGAAGACTTCGATGAACTTGTTGATCTGCTTCCACTTGCGCGACATCGACGGGATCAGCGCGCCTTGTGCGTCAGTCACGCCGAGGTCACGCAGGAACGGCCGTGAAAGCTCCAGATAGCGCTTCTTCTCGCGGTCATGGCCGCTGCTACTGGCAGCTTCGCGTGGCGCCTGTGCGCCGTGGCGCTGGAGCATAGGCTTGCCCTTCTTGCTGAAGGTCAACTGCACTTCACCGTCGGCATCGAACAAGTGCGCGTTGCGGAAGCTGTCCGGTAGCAGCTCGGCGACCAGCGCCTGTGCCTGCTCCAGCGCCAGATTGCGGGTGATGTCGCGGGTCTGGTGGCGATAGACCAGCGACAGGCACGGCTGGCCCTTGACCTGCAGCGGCTTGGCAATGATCCGTTGCAGGGTCTGGTCGGCACCGACATGGCGCGCCAATACCAGTTTGACCAGGGTATTGCCATGCAGGGCGGCGTTCAGCAGGTCGAGAAACTGGGTGCGCGCATCCGGCGCGGATGGGGCAGAAGAACTGGCGGACATGGAAAAACGGTGCCTCGGGTAGCGGGGAGCGCATGGCGCAATGCACGCATTCTACAGGGTGGCTAACTTCCTGTGGGAGATCGCCCAGTCCTTTGGGCTGCGCTGTCGCGTAGGGAACCGAATTCGCAAGCGGTACGCGTATCCTGTGGGAGCGGCTTTAGCCGCGAAGAATCCAACGCGGTGCATGGCCCCGGCTGCGCCGGTGTTCGCGGCTAAAGCCGCTCCTACAGGGGGGCGCGTCAAGCCATCGGGGTTCGGCTCAATCGAGAATCACCAACCGGTTGGGCAACTCGTTACGTGCATGGGTAGGCGGCACATGTTCGCTGAGCAGTTCGCCGCACGCTTCTATGCACTCCACAAACCCCTGCAAGGTGCGGCCCTGGCGTACCTGTTCGGCAAGGCGGGCGACGATGGCCGCGCGGGCGGTGGCATCCAGATGGCGCTCGATACCGCGGTCGACCAGGATCTCCACATGCCGCTCTGCCTCGCTGACGAAGATCAGTACGCCCGTGGCACCAGCAGTGCGCTGCAGGTTCTGTTCGCGAAACTGCTGGCGGGCCAGGCGCGAAGCACGCCAGCGGCGCAGGGCCCGGGGGATCAGCCAGCCGGCCAGGCGCGGGCTGCGCAGCAGCAGGCACAAGCCTACGAACAGCAGCACATTGGCCACCAGCAAGCCACGCACTCCGGGCCAACCCAGCAGCCAGTGCAACAGGGCCGGCACGGCCAGCGCCAGCACGGCGGCCCAGAACAACGGCCAGTAGGCGTAGTCATCGGCCCGGCGGGCCAGCACCGTCACCAGTTCGGCATCGGTGCGCCGTTCGGCACGGGCAATGGCTTCGGCGATCTGGCGCTGATGGTATTCGTCGAGGGGGGTCATGCCATCGGTCTCTTGAGCGTTCTTATAGTTGTTGTCCCGGCATTCGGGGCTTCATCCGCAGGCGACATATTCAGGCATAATCCGCCGCTGGAAGAAATGCCTGCAAATCGTACAACAATAGCCGCCTGAAAACTTCGGCCGCGCGCGTATCACCGTGGATACGGCACAGGCCTCACAACGGAATTGATGATGAAACTGTCTTTGCTGGGCCTGGCCATGGGCCTTGCCAGTCAGGCGGCACTCGCCGCCCCCTCCGCCCCGCCCCTGCAGGACAAGCAGGCGTTCATCGACCATCTGATCAGCCAGATGACCGAAGCCGAGAAGATCGGCCAACTGCGCCTGATCAGTATCGGGCCGGAAATGCCCAAGGATAAGATCCGCGAGGAAATTGCCGCCGGGCGCATCGGCGGTACCTTCAACTCACGCACGGCCCCCGAGAACCGCCCCATGCAGGACGCGGCGATGCGTAGCCGGCTGAAGATTCCGATGTTCTTCGCCTACGACACCGTCCACGGCGAACGCACCATTTTCCCGATCGGCCTGGGCATGGCCGCGACCTGGGACATGGACGCCGTCGCCAAGGTCGGCCGCACCGCCGCCATCGAAGCCGCGGCCGACGCCCTGGACATGACCTTCGCACCGATGGTCGACATCGCCCGCGACCCGCGCTGGGGCCGCACCAGTGAAGGCTTCGGCGAGGACACCTACCTGACCTCGAAGATCGGCCAGGTGATGGTCCGCTCGTTCCAGGGCAGCAGCCCGGCCAACCCCGATAGCATCATGGCCATCGTCAAGCACTTCGCCCTGTATGGCGCGGTGGAAGGCGGGCGCGACTACAACACGGTCGATATGAGCCTGCCGAAAATGTACAACGACTACCTGCCACCCTACCGCGCCGCGCTCGACGCTGGTGCCGGCGGGGTGATGGTGGCGCTGAACTCGATCAACGGCGTGCCGGCCACCTCCAATACCTGGCTGATGAACGACCTGCTGCGCAAGGAGTGGGGCTTCAAGGGCGTGACCATCAGCGACCACGGTGCCATCCAGGAACTGATCCGCCATGGCGTCGCCCGCGACGGGCGCGAAGCCGCCAAGCTGGCGATCAAGGCCGGCATCGACATGAGCATGAACGACACCCTGTACGGCGAAGAGCTGCCAGGCCTGCTGAAGTCTGGCGAAGTGACCCAGGCCGAACTGGACCAGGCAGTGCGCGAAGTGCTGGGCGCCAAGTACGACATGGGCCTGTTCAAGGACCCGTACGTACGCATCGGCAAGGCCGAAACCGACCTGAAGGACTACTACGGCAACGACCGCCTGCACCGCGATGCCGCGCGTGACGTGGCGCGCCGCAGCCTGGTACTGCTGGAAAACCACAACCAGACCCTGCCGCTGAAAAAGGCCGGCACCATCGCCCTGGTCGGCCCGCTGGCCGATGCCCCGATCGACATGATGGGCAGCTGGGCTGCCGACGGCAAACCGATGCACTCGGTGACCGTGCGCGAAGGCCTGCGCCGCGCCGTGGAGGGCAAGGCCAAGCTGGTCTACGCCAAAGGTTCCAACGTCACCGGCGACAAGGCGATGTTCGATTACCTGAACTTCCTCAACTTCGATGCTCCGGAAATCGTCGACGATCCGCGCCCGCCTGCGGTGCTGATCGACGAGGCGGTGAAGGCGGCGAAGCAGTCCGATGTGGTGGTGGCAGTGGTCGGCGAATCCCGCGGCATGTCCCACGAGTCGTCGAGCCGTACCACCCTGGAAATCCCGGCCAGCCAGCGGGAGCTGATCAAGGCCCTGAAGGCCACCGGCAAGCCGCTGGTGCTGGTGCTGATGAACGGCCGCCCACTGTCGATTGCCTGGGAACGCGAGCAGGCCGACGCCATTCTGGAAACCTGGTTCGCCGGTACCGAAGGCGGCAACGCGATCGCCGACGTACTGTTCGGCGATTACAACCCGTCCGGCAAGCTGGCCATCACCTTCCCGCGTTCGGTCGGGCAGATCCCGATGTACTACAACCACACCCGTATCGGCCGGCCCTTCACACCTGGCAAGCCGGGCAACTACACCTCGCAGTACTTCGAAGAGCCCAATGGCCCGCTGTACCCGTTCGGCTATGGCCTGAGCTACAGCAGCTTCGAGCTGTCGGGGCTGAAGCTGTCGAACAAGGACCTCAAGCGTGGCGACACGCTGGAAGCCAAGGTGACGGTGAAGAACACCGGCAAGGTGGCAGGCGAGACCGTGGTGCAGCTGTACCTGCAGGATGTATCGGCATCGATGAGCCGCCCGGTGAAGGAACTGAAGAACTTCCAGAAGCTGATGCTCAAGCCTGGCGAGTCGCGCACGTTGAGCTTCCGCATCAGCGAGGAAGACCTGAAGTTCTACAATGGCCAACTCCAGCGGGTTGCCGAGCCGGGGGAATTCAATGTACAGGTCGGGCTGGATTCCCAGGCGGTACAGCAGCAGAGCTTTGAACTGCTGTAACTGACTGGTTTTGCCTGTACCGGCCTCTTCGCGGGCTTGCCCGCGAAGAGGCCGGCCCTGATATCCCATTCATCCGGATCCGCCCCATGCCCTTTTCCGTTCGCGCCCTGCGTCTGGGGCTGATCTCCCTGCTGATCGTGCTGGGCACCGCCCTCAGCGCCGGCTGGGCCATGCACCAGGCCAAGCGCCAGGCCATGGAAGCCGACGCCCAGCGTGCCAGCCAGCAGTTGGGCCTGTATGCCAATGCCCTGCACACGCTGATCGACCGCTACCGCGCCCTGCCCGCCGTGCTGGCGCTGGACCCGGAACTGATCGCCGCCCTGCGCGGCCCGGTCAGCGAACCGATGCAGGACGCCCTGAACCGCAAGCTCGAACGCATCAACGGCGCTGCCAACTCCTCCACCCTCGAACTGCTCGACCGCACCGGCCTGGCCATCGCCGCCAGCAACTGGCGGCTGCCTAGCAGCTATGTGGGCTCCAACTACGGTTTCCGCCCCTACTTCAAGCAAACCCGCAGCCAAGGCAGTGGCCGCTTCTACGCAGTGGGTGTGACCAGTGGCGTGCCGGGATACTTCCTCGCCAGCGCGGTGAACGACGAGCATGGCCGCTTCCTCGGCGCCATGGTGGTGAAGCTGGAGTTCCCCGAACTGGAGCGCGAGTGGCGCCAGGGCAGCGACATCCTGCTGGTCAGCGATGCCCGTGGCATCACCTTCATCGCCAACCAGGACGGTTGGCGCTACCGTGAGCTGCAGCCGCTCAATGGTGCCGACCGTGCCGAACTGGCCGAAACCCGTCAGTACGACAAGCAACCGCTGGTGCCGCTGCAGCACCAGGTGCTGACCCGCTTTGCCGCCAACAGCACCCTCAGCCGCGTGCAAGGCCCGGAGGGTAGCGCCGAGTACCTGTGGGAAAGCCTGCCGCTGGAAAGTGAAAACTGGACTTTGCATCTGCTGCGCAAGCCGCAGGTGGCCGCCGACGGTCGCAATGCCGCCCTCGGCGCCGCCGCCGTATGGCTGAGCCTGGTGTTCGCTGCGCTGTTCGTCAGCCAGCGCCTGCGCCTTGCCCGCCTGCGCCAGCGTAGCCGGGAGGAGCTCAAGCGCCAGGTCGAGGAACGCACCCGTGAGCTGCGCACCGCCCAGGAGGGGCTGGTGCAATCGGCCAAGCTGGCGGCGCTTGGGCAGATGTCGGCGGCCATGGCCCATGAAATCAACCAGCCGCTGACCACCCAGCGCATGCAGCTGGAAACCCTGCGTCTGCTGCTCGACCATGGCCGATATGACGAAGCACGCCAGGCACTGGAGCCGCTGGAGCAGATGCTCACGCGCATGGCCGCGCTCACCAGTCACCTGAAAACCTTCGCCCGCAACAGCCCGGTCGGCCTGCGCGAACGCCTCGACCTGGCCACCGTGGTCGACCAGGCACTGCACCTGCTGGAGGCGCGTATTCGCAGCGAAGAAGTGGAGGTAGCCCTGTACCTGGCGCGCCCGGCCTGGGTGCGCGGCGATGCCATTCGCCTGGAGCAGGTGCTGATCAACCTGCTGCGCAATGCCCTCGACGCCATGGCCGACAAGCGCTACAAACGCCTGGAGATCCGCATCGAGCCCGACGGCGAGCTATGGCGCCTGAGCGTGCTGGATTCGGGTGGCGGCATTGCCGAGGCCAACCTGGCCAAGGTCTTCGACCCATTCTTCACCACAAAGCCGGTGGGTGAAGGCCTTGGGCTGGGGCTAGCCATTTCCTACGGCATCGTCCACGAGGCCGGCGGCAAGCTGCAGGCCGAAAACCTGCCTGGCGGCGCGCGCCTTAGCCTTACCCTGCCCCGTGACCTGGAGCCTGCATGTTGAATTCAGTGATCGTCGTCGATGATGAAGCCAGTATCCGCACCGCGGTCGAGCAATGGCTGAGCCTGTCGGGCTTCAGCGTGCAACTGTTCGCCCGCGCCGAAGAATGCCTGGCACACCTGCCACGGCACTTTCCCGGGGTGATCATCAGCGATGTACGCATGCCGGGCATGGATGGCCTGCAGTTGCTCGAACGCCTGCTGGCGGACGACCCCGACTTGCCGGTGATCCTGCTGACCGGCCACGGCGATGTGCCCATGGCAGTGGAAGCCATGCGCAGCGGGGCCTACGACTTCCTGGAAAAACCCTTTACCCCGCAGCACCTGCTGGGCAGCCTGCGCAGGGCCCTGGAAAAGCGCCAGCTGGTCTTGGAAAACCGCCGGCTGCACGAGCAGGCCGATCTCAAGTCACGCCTGGAAGGCACACTGCTGGGTATGTCCCAGGGCCTGCAACAGCTGCGTCGGCAAGTGCTGGACCTGGCCAGCCTGCCGGTCAATGTGCTGATCCGCGGCGAAACCGGCAGTGGCAAAGAGCGCGTGGCCCGCTGCCTGCACGATTTTGGCCCGCGCGCCGACAAGCCGTTCGTCGCCCTCAATTGTGCAGCCATCCCCGAGTCGCTGTTCGAGGCCGAGCTGTTCGGCCATGAAAGCGGCGCCTTTACCGGCGCCCAGGGCAAGCGCATCGGCAAGCTTGAGTACGCCAACGGTGGCACGGTGTTCCTCGACGAAATCGAAAGCATGCCACTGGCCCAACAGGCCAAGCTGCTGCGGGTGATCCAGGAACAGAAGCTGGAACGCCTGGGGGCCAACCAGAGCATCAGCGTCGACCTGCGCATCATTGCCGCGACCAAGCCCGACCTGCTCGAAGAAGCCCGCGCCGGGCGCTTCCGCGAAGACCTTGCCTATCGCCTGAACGTGGCCGAGTTGCGCCTGGCGCCGTTGCGTGAACGGCGTGAGGACATTCCACTGCTGTTCGAGCACTTTGCCCGTGCCGCCGGCGAAAAGCTTGGTCGCGCAGCCCCGCCACTGTCGGGCGCGCAACTGGCGCAGCTGCTGTCGCATGACTGGCCGGGCAACGTGCGTGAGCTGGCCAACGCGGCGGAGCGGCATGCATTGGGGCTGGGCTCGCCGAACATCGAGGTGACGCCTGCCGGGCAGTCGTTGAGCGAACAGATGGAAGCGTTCGAGGCGCAATGCCTGCGCGCGACGCTGCGCCAGCACGGGGGCGAAATCAAGGCGGTGATGGAGGCCTTGCAGCTGCCGCGGCGCACGCTGAACGAAAAGATGCAGCGGCATGGGTTGGTGCGCGAGGACTTCATCGGGCGGGAATGAGCGGAAATCCGCTTATCTCGCTCAATCAGCAAGCAAAAAACCGCTCATTAATCTGATTTTCCGGGGCTGCTTTGCAGCCCTTCGCGGGCACGCCCGCTCCCACAAGGAAATGCGCCACGTCAGGAATAACGCGGCTTCTGTGGGAGCGGGCGTGCCCGCGAAGGGGCGCACAGCGCCCCCATTTGAAGCCCAATGCACCCATTTGGCACACCTTCTGCAATCACCTGTGCAAGCTGCGCCACGGCGCGCTCCACAAAAACAACGAGAAGGTATCCCTGATGGATAATGCCACCTCCCTGCCAGCCGGGGCGTCCACCGCGCCTGCCACAGAAAAAACCACCGCCAGCCGCCTGAAGTCGATCTTCAGCGGGTCCATCGGCAACATGGTCGAATGGTACGACTGGTACGTCTACGCCGCATTCTCGCTGTACTTCGCCAAGGCCTTCTTCCCGGCCGGCGATTCCACCGCACAATTGCTCAATACCGCCGCGATCTTCGCCGTGGGCTTCCTCATGCGCCCGATCGGTGGCTGGTTGATGGGCCTGTACGCCGACCGCAAAGGCCGCAAGGCCGCATTGATGGCCTCGGTACTACTGATGTGCGCAGGCTCGCTGGTCATCGCCCTGACCCCGGGTTACGAAACCATCGGAGTCGCCGCACCCATCCTGCTGGTCATTGCACGCCTGATGCAGGGCCTGTCGGTGGGTGGTGAATACGGCACCTCGGCCACCTACCTCAGCGAGATGGCCAGCAAGGACCGCCGTGGTTTCTTCTCCAGCTTCCAGTACGTCACCCTGATCTCCGGCCAGCTCATCGCCCTGGCGGTACTGATCGTCCTGCAACAGACCCTGACCACCGAGCAGCTGTATGCCTGGGGCTGGCGCGTACCGTTCGTGATCGGTGCGCTGTGCGCCGTGGTGGCGCTGTACCTGCGTCGCGGCATGGAAGAAACCGCCTCCTTCACCAAGAAGGAAAAGGCCAAGGAAAGCCTGATGCGCACCCTGCTGCGCCACCCCAAGGAGCTGATGACCGTGGTCGGGCTGACCATGGGCGGCACCCTGGCCTTCTACACCTACACCACCTACATGCAGAAGTACCTGGTCAACACCGTTGGCATGAGCATCAGCGACTCGACCACCATCTCGGCCGCCACGCTGTTCCTGTTCATGTGCCTGCAGCCGGTGATCGGCGGCCTGTCCGACAAAATCGGTCGACGCCCGATCCTGATCGCCTTCGGCGTGCTCGGCACCCTGTTCACCGTACCGATCCTCAGCACCCTGCACACCATCCAGACCTGGTGGGGCGCGTTCTTCCTGATCATGGCGGCGCTGATCATCGTCAGCGGCTACACCTCGATCAACGCCGTGGTCAAAGCCGAGCTGTTCCCTACCGAAATCCGCGCCTTGGGCGTGGGCCTGCCGTACGCCCTGACCGTGTCGATCTTCGGCGGCACCGCCGAGTACGTGGCCCTGTGGTTCAAGAGCGCCGGCATGGAGAGTGGCTTCTACTGGTACGTGACCGCCTGCATCGCCTGCTCGCTGCTGGTTTACGCAACCATGAAGGACACCAAGCAGCACTCGCGGATTACCACTGAGTGAGTGTGAGCTTGCCGTAATCAAGAAGGGCGCCCCGTTATCGGGGCGCCTTTTTTCATACATGCGAATGCGTCATGCAATCCAGGTGTACGGTTTTAGGGCTCCAGCGCATGCGAGACGCACCGCGCGGACGGCGCTCGATTTCAGCAACAGCGCAAACATCAAGCCATACCTCCGAAGCCTTCTGATGAGCCGATTAGAAATCCTGTTCGGCTCAACATGTGAGCCGAATAGCCCAATTAATCGGCTCACTGGTATCGGAAAGCAGGCTCAGGACATCTCCAACGCCTGACGCGGCTCACGGCGCTGGTACCAGGTGGCCATCAGCACCAGTACCAACAACACCCCTCCCAGCACCGCCGAAGAGCCGACCGTGCCGAAGTCCAAACCGCCCTTCTCGTGGGGCTTGGTGAGGAAATCGCCCAAGGTGGCGCCGAACGGGCGGGTAAGCACGAATGCGACCCAGAACAACACCACGCCAGGGATGCGTGTCCAGTAGCGGGCCACCA
The DNA here is from genome assembly GCF_001586765.1 of Pseudomonas sp. ABFPK. NCBI lineage: Bacteria > Pseudomonadati > Pseudomonadota > Gammaproteobacteria > Pseudomonadales > Pseudomonadaceae > Pseudomonas > Pseudomonas sp. ABFPK. Next base: position 183,389 of record NZ_LQXW01000002.1, read on the forward strand.
CTACCAAGGCGATGGCACTGCCGATCAACAGTGCACCACCGGCAAAACCGAGCCCCGAGTCATCGGCCAGGTAATCGCCCAGCGCCGTGCCGAGGGTGTTGGAAAACAGGATCGCCACCCAGTAGAACAATTCGCCCGTGCGGTTCTTGATGCGGGTGACATCCAGCGGGTTGCCGCTCAGGCGCCATACCAGGAAGGTCAGCAGCAGGATGCCGATGAGGATGGCCGAACCCGCGGCGTAGCCCAGGCCCAGGGTGCGGTCCATGAAGTCGGACATGGTGGTGCCGGCGGTGCTGGTGGAGAGGATCACCAGCCAGTACAGCATCGGGTGGTAGCGGCGCGAGTACAGCTGGCCGAGCAAGGTCAGCAGGAACACGCTGATAAGCAGCAACGAACTGAGGGCATAGCCGATGTTCAGGGTCATCGACAGCAAATCCCCCGCCGTTTCGCCAAGGGTGGTAGCGCAGATCTTCATGACCCAGAAGGCCAAGGTGATTTGCGGAAGTTTGTTCATTGTTGTGCCGCTCCGGTTTGAGGTGCGGCGATGGTGCTGAGCAGCATTTGAAAAATCGGTTGGTGATGTATGAAAAATGCGTTCAGCAGCCTTCAATGACAAATTTTTCATCCTTAACGCCTCATTAATTCCACCGCCTCAAGCTGAAATGGCTGGCAGAACGTCGGCGCATGGGCGGGCACATCCTGAGCCAGAACCGCTGCCCGAGCCACAAGATGCACGCCAACACATATCGAACTATTCGATTTTCAAGCGCTACTATTTGCGCTTTTTAATCAAATTAATCGGCGTAGGATTAAACCCATAGAAACAAAACAACCTCAAAAACCCCTGGAGCAACGACCATGAAAAACAAACTGATCCTTACCCTGGCCCTCTCGGTTTTCGCTGCTGGCGCTTTCGCCGAAGATGGCTTCAACCGCACCAACGCCCACACCTTCGCAGCGACCCAGAGCCAATCCGCTGCCTACGCTGAAGATGGTTTCGACCGTACTGGCGGCCAGCGCTTCGCTGAAGATGGCTTCGACCGCACCGGTGGCCAGCGCTTCGCCGAAGACGGCTTCGACCGCACTGGTGGTCAACGCTTCGCCGAAGACGGCTTCGACCGCACTGGTGGTCAACGCTTCGCCGAAGACGGCTTCGACCGCACTGGTGGCCAGCGCTTCGCCGAAGACGGCTTCAACCGCACCAACGCCCACCGCATCAGCTGATCCCTGATGCGAGCACCCAGCCCGGCTTCGGCCGGGCTTGATCATTTGCAGGCGGGCACAGGCTTGGCACACTAGGCGCCTTGTCCACCAAGAGGTAGGGCCAGCAAGCCCAGCACAGATGTATTACTACGAACCCGCAAAAGGCCACGGCCTTCCCCACGACCCGTTCAACGCCATCGTCGGCCCCCGCCCTATCGGCTGGATCTCCTCACAGGACCGCGAAGGCCGCCTGAACCTGGCGCCCTACAGCTTCTTCAACGCCTTCAACTACATTCCGCCAATCATCGGTTTCTGCAGCGTCGGGCGCAAAGACAGCCTGAACAACATCGAGCAGACCGGCGAGTTCGTCTGGAACCTGGCCACTCGCACGTTGGCCGAGCAGATGAACCAGAGCTGCGCACCGGTTGCCGCCGAGGTAAGCGAATTCGAATTGAGCGGCCTCACCGCCACGCCATCGAGCATCGTCAATGTGCCGCGTGTCGGCGAAACCCCAGTGGCTTTCGAGTGCAAGGTCAGCCAGATCGTCCAGCTCAAGCGGGCCGACCAGGAACTGGTGCCCAGCTGGTTGATCCTGGGTGAAGTGGTGGCGGTGCACATTGCCGAGCACCTGTTGAAGAACGGCATCTACGATACCGCTGCCGCCGAGCCGATCCTGCGTGGTGGTGGCCCGGCAGATTATTTCGAGCTGGGCAACCTGTTCAAGATGGCCCGCCCACCGGCCTGATCACCAGATCAGCTCACCCTCTTCGCTGACGCCCTGCAGGCGTTGCAGCTCGGCCGTGGCCGCTTCGTCGGCGGCCACGGCGCCCTGGAACACCTGGCCGTCGAGAATCTTGTGAAAGCGCGGCGCGCCACCCATGCCCAGGGCCTTGACCGCGATGGCCGCGTTGTAGCCGCCACCTTCCACCGGGACCATCGCCGAAACCGCTTCGAAATGCGGGAATTCTCTACGTGCCATGTTGCTATCTACCTGGTTGATCAAGGGCAGCATCTTACCCTATTCATCTGTACCGGCCCTATCGCCGGCAAGCCAGCTCCCACAGGTACTGCACCGCCCTCGAAACCTGCGATAAACCTGTGGGAGCTGGCTTGCCGGCGATGAGGCCAGAACAGGCAACACCTCAATCAAAGGTATGCAGATCCAGGCTACTGACCACCTGTTCCTGCACCAACTCACCAAACACTTCCAGTGTCGGCGAAGCAAAGTAGCCACTCATCGCCTGCTGGTCTTGCCAGCTGCCACTGAGCAACCATAAATCGGCATCAGCCTGCGAACGCTGCACCGAAAAACTCAGGCAGCCCGGTGCTCGCAACGAGGGCTCGAGCAGGTCACGCAGGCGCGCGCCCAGCTCCGCCGAGCGCCCGCTGCTGGCACGGATGAAAGCAAGGTGGGTGACCGGTTGTGTCGGGGTCATTGCACAATCTCCTTGAAGCAGGCGGACGAAAAAGCCAGGCTGCCAAGGTTAGGGCCTCGCCCGCGCGACACGTTAGGCCATTACTGCTCGCCGATTGCCTGATCCTGCAGCGCGGCAGGATCAGGCAATCGGCGTGCAGCTTTTGACTAGCGCCCGCCATTGCCCAAACCTATGCTGCGTCGGTCAGCAGAGGAAAGCCATCATGACCATCGCCACGTCCATCGACCCAAGCCTGGAACTGCAACGCCAGGAGCTGGCCGAGCTGATCCGCCGCCACGCCGGGGAGCCTCACGGCCCGGCATCGGCCATCGATGACCTGTACCTGGTGCGGTACACCGAGAACGTGCGCTCGGTACCGACGCTGGCGCAACCTGCGCTGTGCATCCTCGCCCAGGGCAGCAAAAGCCTGTTCCTGGGTGACGAGCAGTACGCCTATGACCCGCTGCACTACATGGTGGTCTCGGTAACCTTGCCGCTTAGCGGCGTAAAGCTCGACGCCAGCCCCGAGCACCCGAGCCTTGGCCTGCGCATGGACCTTGACCCGGCCGAAATCAGCCAGCTGATCGCCGAAAGCGGACCGATGCTGGTGCCCAACCGGCCTTCCGGTCGTGGCTTGTATGTGGAAAGAACCGATGCCGCGTTGCTCGACGCCTTGCTGCGGCTGATACGCCTGCTGGACACCCCTCGCGACATCGCGATGCTGGCGCCGCTGTTCCGCCGGGAGATTCTGTACCGCCTGCTGCGCGGGCCGCAGGGCTATCGGTTGTACGAAATCGCCTTGGCCAACAGCCAGACCCACCGGGTTTGTCAGGCCATCACCTGGCTCAACCAGAACTACCAGCGGCCTTTGCGCATCGAGGATCTGGCGCGGGAGGTCAACCTCAGCACCTCGACCTTGCACCACCGGTTCAAGGCCGTGACGTCGATGAGCCCGTTGCAGTACCAGAAGCAACTGCGCCTGCAGGAGGCGCGGCGATTGATGCTCAATGACGGCCTCGAGGCAGCGGTGGCGGCCTACCGGGTGGGGTATGAAAGCCCGTCACAGTTCAGCCGTGAATACAGCCGGCTGTATGGCGCGCCGCCGATTCGTGATGTGGCGAGGTTGCGGGCGACTGCTGGCTGAGTTTGGCTTTGCCTGTGCCGGCCTCTTCGCGGGTAAACCCGCTCCCACAGGTTTTGCACAGATATTGATAACTGTGCAGTACCTGTGGGAGCGGGTTCACCCGCGAAAGGGCCGGTACAGACAATAGCTTCACCTCAACCCAACACAGCCCCCTGCCACTGATTCTGGTCAACCTGGATCAAGGTCGGCCCCTTGCGCTCCACTGCCTGCCCCAACGCCACCTGCAGCTGCGCCACATCTGCCACCTGCTCCGCCGCCGCGCCCAGGGCCCGCGCCACACCGATGAAGTCCGGCGTATGGATATCCACCCCGACTGGCTCGATGGCCCGGTTGACCATGTACTTCTTGATTTCCTCGTACCCCTGGTTATTCCACAGCAGCACGATCAGCGGTACCTGCGCTTCCACCGCGCTGGCCAGCTCCGGCAAGGTGAACTGCAAACCGCCATCACCAATCAGGCACACCGCAGGGGCACGCTCACCGACCTGCTCCGCGCTGCCCAGCCAGGCGCCCATGGCCGCCGGCAATGCGTAACCCAAGGTGCCGTAGCCGGTCGAGGCATTGAACCAACGGCGTGGCTGGTCCATGTCCAGGGTCAGGTTGCCGGTGTACACCGGTTGGGTCGAATCGCCCACCAGAATGGCATTGGGCAGGCGCTCGATAATTGCATTCAGCAAACGCGTCTGGCTCAGGGTCGGCTGGTCCCAACCCGCCGCCAGTGCCTGGCGCAGCTTGGCCACCCGGGCCGCGCCCCACGTGCTTTCACGCACGGGTTGCGGCAGCGCCTGCAAGGCACCGAGCAGCGCCTCGGCGGCCAGTTCGGCATCGGCCACCAGCGACAGCGTCGGCAGGTAATTGCGCACGGTCTGGTCCGGGTCGATGTCGATGCGCAACAGGCTGCCCGGGATCTCGAAACCACCTTTGAAGGTCACGTCATAGTCGGTTTCGGCCAGTTCGGTGCCGATCGCCAGCACCACATCGGCCTCGGCCACCAGCGCCCGTGTGGCTGGCAGTGACTGGGTCGAGCCGATCTGCAGGGGGTGGCTGGCCGGCAGCAGCCCCTTGGCATTGATGGTAAGCGCCACCGGCGCCTGCAGCTGTTCGGCCAGGCGCGCCAGCGCGGCGCCCGCGGCCAATGCGCCGCCCCCGGCCAGGATCAATGGCCGCCGTGCATTGGCCAGGCGCTCGGCCATCTGCGCCACGGCCTGCGGCGCTGCCCCTGCCCGGCTACTGCGCACCACGCGCCCCGGCAGCAGGTGATCGGCCGGTTCGACCAGCACGTCGAGCGGGATCTCGATATGCACCGGGCGCGGTCGGGCGCCTTCGAACACGGCGAATGCCCGAGCCAGCACCTGCGGCAGGTCATCGGCACTCATCAGGGTGTGGGAAAATGCCGCCACACCCGACACCAGCGCGGCCTGGTTAGGCAACTCATGCAGCTTGCCACGGCCACCGCCCAGCTGGTCGCGGGATTGCACGCTGGAAATCACCAGCATCGGGATCGAGTCGGCATAGGCCTGGCCCATGGCGGTGGTGATGTTGGTCATGCCCGGGCCGGTGATGATGAAGCACACCCCCGGTTTGCCGCGGGTCCGCGCATAGCCGTCGGCCATGAACCCGGCCCCCTGCTCGTGGCGCGGGGTGACATGGCGGATGGACGAGCCGGCCAGGCCGCGGTAGAGCTCCACGGTATGTACACCAGGAATGCCGAAGACATGATCAACGCCATAGCCTTCAAGGAGTTTTACCAGTACTTCGCCGCAGGTCGCCATTGGGTTTCACCGTGAATCTTGGTTGGGTTATGCCCCTATTGGACCCAGCGACGGCTATCGCCACAATGCAAAAAAACACATACTAGCCATGTTCTGCAATCATGGCTCAGCACAATGAAACGCCTCCCGCCCCTTCCCGCCCTGCATACCTTCCTGGTCACCGCCCAGCACTGCAATTTCACCCGTGCCGGGCAGCAGTTGCATATCACCCAGGGCGCCGTCAGCCGGCAGATCGCGGCCCTCGAAGAGCATCTGGGCTATGCCTTGTTCCAGCGCCAGGCCCGTGGGTTGAGCCTGACCCGTGAAGGCCAGGACTGGCTGCCAAGGGTGCAACAGGTATTTGCGCTGATTGAACAAGGGGTGCGCGAGGTGGGTGGGCGCAGCGCTACGTTACAGCTCAAGGCACCGACCTGCGTGATGCGCTGGCTGCTGCCACGCCTGATGGAATGGCAGGCGCTACGCCCGGATGTACCGGTGGAGCTGACCACCACGGTGCAACATGGAGTGGACTTTCGCCGCGAGGGTTTCGATGCGGCGGTGGTGTATGGCGATGCGCCGAACCACGGGCTGCGCGTGCGCAAGCTGTTCGATGAGCAACTGACGCCGGTGTGCGCGCCGTCACTGCGCGAGGGGCCGATGCCGTTGCAGCAGGTCGAGGACCTGGCGCGACACATGCTGCTGCACCCCTCGCGGAATGAGCATGACTGGCAGCTGTGGCTGCAGGCAGCCGGGGCAACGCTGGCCATTCAAGGTCCGAAGCAGCATTTCGAGACGCTGGACATGGCGATGGCCATGGCCTCGCAGGGCACCGGCGTGGCCATCGGCGACTGGTCGCTGATCGGCGATGACTTGCGCGGGGGGCGGTTGTGCATGCCGTTTGCGCTGAAGGTGATGACCGGCAAGGGGTATTACCTGGTGAGCCAGGCCAAGAGCTTGCCGGCGGGGTTGGGGGAGTTGCTGGATTGGCTGGAACACCAGGCCAGCCAGTGAGGGCCTCTTCGCGGGCACGCCCGCTCCCACAGGTACAGCACAGATTCCAAGACCTGTGCTTTACCTGTGGGAGCGGGCGTGCCCGCGAAGCAGGCGACTCAATAGCCGACAGTAAAACGCTGCCGCGAATGCGCCGGCTTTTCCAGTTCGTCGAGCATGGCAATCGCGTAATCGGCAAAGGTGATCCAGCTCTTGCCATCCGCGCCGATCAACAGATGATCCTTGCCCAGCTTGTAATGCCCGCTGCGCTCACCTTCAACGAACTCCGCCGACGGCGACAGGAAGGTCCAGTCCAGGTTCGGCTCCCGTTGCAACGCTTCCAGGAAACGCACTCCGGCAGTGGCCTCGGCCTTGTATGCCTCGGGGAAGTCCGGGCTGTCGATCACCCGATGCCCAGACGGCAGCAAAAGGCTACCGGCCCCACCCACCACCAGCAGGCGCCTGACCCCGGCCCGTTTGACTGGCTCGATGATGGCGTGTGGCTCGATGGTCGAGAAATGCGCCGCACTCAGCACCGCATCCACACCCGCGACCGCCGCTTGCAGGGCTGCGCTGTCCTTGGCATCCAGCGCCTTGACGGTCACCCCCTCCCGCCCCTGCAACCGCGACGGGTCGCGGGCGATGGCCAGCACACTGTGGCCACGGCGCAGGGCCTCCTCCAGCAACTGGCTGCCAGCGCGGCCGGTGGCACCGATGATTGCAATCTTGCTCATGGGATACTCTCCATCAGTTGAACGGAACTACCATTTCATCTCGCCCTTGGCGACCTTGGCCCCCAGCTCCAGCGAGCTTTCATCGGCCAGGCTCGGGTAACGTCGCTTCATCGCCGCGATCAACGCACCGGCGTCTTTCGCCTGGGCGGTCTCGGCATCGAAATCACGAATGTAGTTCGCCGTGAAACGCACGGCCTGCAGCGATCGGCTGCTGTCCCCCAGGTAATGCCCGGGTATGACCGTGCGCGGCGCCAGCGCTTCGATGTGCGCCAGGGTGCCGAGCCAGTCGGCGTGGGACTTGGCCGTTTGCGTGTCGGCCATCCATACATGAATGTTCTCCGACACCACCACGCCACCGACCACCGCCTTGATCGACGGGATCCACACAAAACTGCGGTCAGGTTGCGGGCCGTCCAGGCCGACCACCTCGAGGGCCTGCCCTTCCAGCGTCAGGCGGTTGCCTTCGAGCACCTGCGGCAGCACCAGTCGCGCTGGCTTGTCCCTGCCCATCTGCGGGCCCCAGTAGGCCAGCTTGGCATCCATGGTCTGGCGGATATGCGCAACCGTGGCGGCCGACGCCAGCACCTTGGCGTCCGGGAAGGCCTGGGTCAGGGTATCCAGGCCGAAGTAGTAGTCCGGGTCGCCATGGCTGATGTAGATAGTGGTCAGCTGCTTGCCGCCTGCCCGCAGGCGCTGCACCAGCTGCTCGGCCTGGGCCTTGCCGAACTGGGCATCGACGAGGATGGCGTCGTGCTCGCCGCTGACGATCACCGAACTGACCGGGAAGATCGCCTCATGCCCGGGGTTGTAAACCTCCAGCCGCAAGGGGTCGGCAGCCAGCGCCGGGCCGGCCAGGGTCACACAGGCCAGCAGCAGGCCACGCAAGGGAGTGAAAAGAGACATCGCAAACGCCCGTCAGATGAACAATGCCCAACAGCTTAGTTGCCCAATCCGTGACAAAAAATGCGATGCTCGAACATAGTTTGTTTCTGAAACCGGGCAAATCATGGACCGTCTCAACGCCATGCGCGTTTTCGTCACCGTCGTCGACCTGGGTAGCCAGTCGGCGGCGGCGGATCATCTGCAACTGTCGCGGCCGGTGGTATCGCGCTACCTGGCAGAGCTGGAGGACTGGGTTGGCGCACGGCTGATGCAGCGCACCACACGCAAGCTCAGCCTCACCGCCGCCGGCCAGGAAACCCTGCCTCGCTGCCGGCAATTGCTGGAACTGGCTGGCGACCTGCAGGCCGCGGTGCAGCAGCCGGATGACGCGCCCAGGGGCGCGCTGCGCATCAGCGTCAGCACCTCGTTCGGCCAGGCCCAGCTGGTGGATGCAGTGGCCGCCTACGTCCGGCGCTACCCCGGGGTGAAGGTGGAACTACAGATGCTCGATCGCACGGTCAACCTGGTGGACGAGCGCATCGACCTGGCCATCCGCACCAGCAATGACCTGGACCCCAACCTGATCGCCCGGCGCCTGAGCGTATGCCGCTCGGCAGTGTGTGCGGCACCGGCCTACCTGCGCGAGCACGGCACGCCGCAACGGGTCGAGGAACTGAGCCGGCACAACTGCCTGACACATGCCTACTTCGGCCACAGCCTGTGGCATTTCGAGGTAGCCGGCCAGCAAGTCGCCGTGCCAGTGGCGGGGAACATCAGTGCCAACGAGGCGATGACACTGCAGAAAGCGGCGCTGGCCGGCGCAGGTATCGCCATGCTGCCGACCTACCAGGCCGCGCAGGCCCTGCGCCGGGGTGAACTGGTGCGCCTGCTGCCCGAAGCCAGGCCACGCGAGCTGAACCTGAATGCGGTGTACACCTCACGCAAGCACATGCCGGCGACCTTGCGCAGCATGCTGGATTTTCTGGTGCAGCGGTTCAAGGACGAACCGGAGTGGGATCAGGACTTGTAAAGCCGCTCCTACAGGAATGGCACTGTCACTCCTCGACGCTCATGTACTCCTTCGCCCAGCGGATGTAGTCCTCTGGCTGGGTGTAGGTGTGCGAGAGTTCGGTGGCGCTGAGGTTTTCCGACTTGTTCTGCTGGCCGCGCTGCAGCCGCAGGCAATCGTAGGTGGCCTTGATGGCGGCAAAGTAGGCCGCGTGACCATCGACGACGATGCGCACGCCCAGGCGTGCCAGGCGCTCGTCGTCACGCAGGTTCGGGTTGCCGTAGGTCACCAGCATCAGTGGCACCGTCAGGTGCTCGGCAATCTGCTCGAGTTGTTCGAAGTCCTTCACCCCCACCATGCAGATGCCGTCGGCTCCGGCCTTCTGGTAGCTCTGGGTACGCACGATGATTTCTTCGGTGGTGAGCACGCCAGCGTTGGTCCGGGCAATGATCGACAGCGACGAATCGACCCGCGCCTCCAGCGCCGCACGGATCTTGCCGACGCCCTCTTCAACCGGGATCAGGTCGGTGGACTTGCGCCCGAACTGGGCAGGTAGCAGGGTGTCCTCGATGGTCAGCGCAGCCACGCCGGCGCGCTCCAGTTCGATGACTGTGCGCATGACGTTCAGCGCGTTGCCATAGCCGTGGTCGGCGTCAGCCAGCACCGGTAGTTGTGCCACGCGACCAATACGGGTGGCCTGCTCGACGAACTCGCTGAGGGTGATCAGGGCGAAGTCCGGTGCAGCCAGTACCTGAAGCGAAGCGACGGAGCCGCCGAGGATGCCGACCTCGAAGCCCAGGTCTGCGGCAATGCGTGCCGACATCGGGTCGAACACCGATGCGGTGTGATAACAGGAACCTGAAGCGAGCAGCTCGCGGAAGGCAAAACGCAGATCTTGATGGGAAGCCTTGGGCATGATCACTCCGCAAAATAAGTTGAAATTCGAACGGTAACTACCGACCCCTGTAATCGGGTCTACCTGGCCTGTTCCAACCGTCGCCATCTGGGCGGTCATGCTCGACATGCAGGCAGAGGAATAAAAGGTGTGGGAGACAGCGGCGCAAAAACCTGCGGCATAATGTTGCACCAAGCTGGTGCAAAGCCCCGATTTTCGGCCTCTGTGGCATACCAACGATATCACGCAGCCATGCAGCACTGAATGAATGCGCCAATGCCGATCTTGCATAGGGGATGCAGATAGTGGATAGGAAGCTACCTAACTCAGGTTACAATTCGGGGACTTCATGCTGGCCTCTTCGCGGGTAAACCCGCTCCCACAGGGACCGCGCCGTCCTCAGGAGCGACACCGGACCTGTGGGAGCGGGTTTACCCGCGAAGAAGGCCGCCACCGTCATACAAGGTATCCCCGTGACCGCCGCCCTGCCCCCCACCACCCTGCGCAACGTGCTCACCGCCCTGATGCTGGCGATCTTCCTCGGCGCCCTGGACCAGACCATCGTTGCCGTCTCGCTGCCGGCGATCTCGGCGCAGTTCAACGATGTCGGCCTGCTGGCCTGGGTCATCTCCGGCTACATGGTGGCGATGACCGTCGCAGTGCCGATCTACGGCAAGCTGGGCGACCTGTACGGGCGGCGCAGGATGATCCTCACCGGCATCAGCCTGTTCACCCTGGCCTCGATCGCCTGCGCCCTGGCCCAGGACATGCAGCAACTGGTGCTGGCCCGGGTACTGCAGGGCATTGGTGCCGGTGGCATGGTCTCGGTGAGCCAGGCGATCATCGGCGACTTCGTACCCCCGCGAGAGCGCGGCCGCTACCAGGGATACTTCAGCAGCATGTACGCGGTGGCCAGTGTCGCCGGTCCGGTGCTGGGCGGCTGGTTGACCGAATACCTGTCATGGCGCTGGGTGTTCTGGATCAACCTGCCGCTGGGGCTGGTTGCACTGCGGGCGATCCGCCGCGCCCTCGGCGGCATGCCGGTGCAGCGCCGCGAGGCGCAGGTGGATTACCTGGGTGCCGTTTTGCTGATTCTCGGCCTGGGTAGCCTGTTGCTGGGCATTACCCTGGTCGGCCAGGGCCACGCCTGGGTCGACCCGGCCGTGCTGGCCTTGTTCGCCTGCGCCGCGCTGGGCTTGATGCTGTTCATTGCCCATGAGCGCCGCTGCCCGGAGCCGCTGCTGCCGCTCGGCCTGTTCGGCAATCGCGTGGCGGTGCTGTGCTGGGGCGTGATCTTCTTCGCAAGCTTCCAGTCGATCTCCCTGACCATGCTCATGCCGTTGCGCTACCAGGGCATCACCGGTGCCGGCGCCGACAGTGCTGCCCTGCACCTCCTGCCGCTGGTGATGGGGCTACCCATGGGTGCCTTCACCGGCGGGCGCATGACCAGCCTGACCGGGCGCTACAAGCCGCAGATCCTGGCCGGCGCACTGCTGATGCCACTGGCCATTTTCGCCATGGCACTGACCCCGCCGCAGTCGGTCTTGCTCAGTGCACTGTTCATGCTGCTGACCGGCATCGCTTGCGGGCTGCAATTCCCGACCTCGCTGGTAGGCACGCAAAGCGCGGTGGACAGCAAGGACATCGGCGTGGCCACCAGCACCACCAACCTGTTCCGCTCGCTAGGTGGGGCCATGGGGGTGGCCTGCATGTCCAGCCTGCTGCTGGCGCTGCTGCACCAGGGCGGGTTCGAGTCGCTGGGTAATCCGTTGCTGGGGAGCCTGAAGGCCGGAGAAGTGGACCTGGTGACACAGGGGCGGTTGCTGGAAACGTTCCAGCATTTGCTGATGGGGAGTGCCGGGGTAGCTGTGCTGGGACTGTTTGCAGCGCTTGCATTGCCCGACCGGCAACTGCGCGGACGCTGAAGTCGGCCGCACCGTTGTGTGGGCTGCTGCCTTGCTGCAAACCTGCATCTTGTGCGATCCCTGTGGGAGCGGGTTCACCCGCGAAGAAGGCAGCGCGGTGAATGGCACCGGCTTCGCCGGTGTTCGCGGGTAAACCCGCTCCCACAGAGATCTCGGCGCGCCGGCAGAACCTGCACAGCTGAGCATTCCGAAAGCATTAATCCCCCCTTAACACAAAGGGGTAACACTCCCTCACAATCCTTAACAAAGTGTCATTTGCGCAGAGCCGGGCTCAAGCGCAGCATATCCAGCCCGGTGTCGACCCATTTTTCGACATCCTTCAACAAATCGACACTGTCAGGCAGCAACAGCCAGCGCCCGATCAGGCCATCGACATAGGCGAACATGGCCACCGCCGCGCGCTCGACATCAAGCTCGCCTGGCAACTGGCCCCGGCGCACGGCATTGGCCAACGCCAGGGTGATGCCCTTGTGGCAATCCAGCACAGCTGCCTGGCGCTGCTGGCGAATTTCACACATGTCATCGGTGAACTCGCACTTGTGATGCAGGATTTCGTTGATACGCCTGGTTCGGGCATCGAGCACCAGCTCGTTGAACACTTGCAGCAACAGCTTGCGCATGCAGCCAAGCGGGTCCACTTCGTCCTCGCTTTCGCTCGCCCGCGCCAGGTGGTCATGGGTTTCATGCAGGCTGTCGAGCAACGCCTGCACCAACTCGGCCTTGTTGTTGAAGTGCCAGTAGATCGCTCCTCGCGTCACACCCGCCAGTTCGGCGATGTCGGCCAGGGTGGTTCGCGCAACCCCGCGCTTGTAGAAGGCCTTTTCCGCCGCCTCGATGATCTGGGCGCGGGTTTCCTGGGCTTCTTCTTTGGTTCGACGGACCATGGCAGTACAAACCTCATCTGCCCCGAACGCGCGGCGCGTGCGGGGAACACTCCGGGGGCACCTCTGCAGGGTGCCTCGCGGGGGGAGCTAATCAAGAGCTGTGGCAGTACCCGAGTACAACCCAGCGGTATTTACAAACAACCATGAATGTAAGTATATTCCTTAGCAAGCTATTTATCCACCGGATAGCAATTTTTCCAGATCAAGACTCTTCCATTACTCTTGAGCGTCTCCCAGCTCCAGCGACCCGAGGATCCTCATGCAATTCAAGCCAGCCGTTACCGCTCTGGTTTCCGCCGTCGCCCTGGCAACCCTGCTCAGTGGCTGTAAGAAAGAAGAAGCAGCGCCAGCGGCGCAGGCTCCTCAGGTCGGCGTCGTGACCATCCAGCCCCAAGCCTTCACCCTGACCTCGGAATTGCCGGGGCGTACTACTGCCTACCGCGTCGCCGAAGTGCGCCCGCAGGTCAACGGCATCATCCTCAAGCGCCTGTTCAAGGAAGGCAGTGAGGTCAAGGAAGGCCAGCAGCTGTACCAGATCGACCCTGCCGTGTACGAAGCCAACCTGGCCAATGCCCAGGCCAACCTGCAGGCCACCCGCTCGCTGGCCGAGCGCTACAAGCAGCTGATCGACGAACAGGCTGTCTCCAAGCAGGAATACGACGACGCCAATGCCAAACGATTGCAGGCCGAGGCTTCGCTCAAAAGCGCGCAGATCGACCTGCGCTACACCAAGGTCCTGGCACCGATCAGCGGCCGTATCGGCCGTTCTTCGTTCACCGAAGGTGCACTGGTGAGCAATGGCCAGGCCAACGCCATGGCCACCATCCAGCAACTCGACCCGATCTACGTCGACGTCACCCAGTCCACCGCCGAACTCCTCAAGCTGCGCCGTGACCTGGAAAGCGGCCAGCTGCAGAAAGCCGGCGACAACGCCGCCTCGGTGCAGCTGGTGCTGGAAGACGGCAGCCTGTTCAAGCAGGAAGGCCGCCTGGAGTTCTCCGAAGTCGCGGTCGACGAGACCACCGGCTCGGTCACCCTGCGCGCCCTCTTCCCCAACCCCGATCACACCCTGCTGCCAGGCATGTTCGTGCATGCGCGGCTCAAGGCCGGGGTCAACGCCAACGCCATCCTGGCCCCGCAACAGGGCGTGACCCGCGACCTGAAAGGCGCGCCGACCGCGCTGGTGGTCAACCAGGAGAACAAGGTCGAACTGCGCCAGCTCAAGGCCAACCGTACCTTGGGCAGCGACTGGCTGATCGAGGAAGGCCTGAACCCGGGTGACCGCCTGATCACCGAAGGGCTGCAGTACGTGCGCCCGGGCGTCGAGGTCAAGGTCAGCGAAGCCACCAACGTCAAGAAGCCGGCCAGCCCTGTTCAGGCCAACGCGGCGAAAGCAGACGCCAAAGCGGAGTAAACCATGTCGAAGTTCTTTATCGATCGCCCGATCTTCGCCTGGGTGATCGCCTTGGTGATCATGCTGGTCGGCGCCTTGTCGATCCTGAAGCTGCCGATCAACCAGTACCCCAGCATCGCGCCGCCGGCCATCGCCATCGCCGTGACCTACCCGGGCGCCTCGGCGCAAACCGTGCAGGACACCGTGGTACAGGTGATCGAGCAGCAGCTCAACGGTATCGACAACCTGCGTTATGTGTCGTCGGAAAGTAACTCCGACGGCAGCATGACCATTACTGCCACCTTCGAGCAGGGCACCAACCCAGACACCGCGCAGGTGCAGGTGCAGAACAAGCTGAACCTGGCCACCCCGCTGCTGCCGCAGGAAGTGCAGCAGCAAGGTATCCGCGTCACCAAGGCAGTGAAGAACTTCCTGCTGGTGATCGGCCTGGTGTCCGAAGACGGCAGCATGACCAAGGACGACCTGGCCAACTACATCGTCTCCAACATGCAGGACCCGATCTCGCGTACCGCGGGTGTGGGTGACTTCCAGGTGTTCGGTGCGCAGTACGCCATGCGTATCTGGCTCGATCCGGCCAAGCTGAACAAGTTCCAGCTGACCCCGGTCGACGTCAAGACCGCCGTGGCCGCGCAAAACGTGCAGGTATCCTCCGGCCAGCTCGGCGGCCTGCCGGCCATGCCGGGTACCCAGCTGAACGCCACCATCATCGGCAAGACCCGCCTGCAGACTGCCGAGCAGTTCGAAAAGATCCTGCTCAAGGTCAACAGCGACGGTTCGCAGGTGCGTCTGGGTGATGTCGCCCAGGTTGGCCTCGGTGGTGAAAACTATGCCGTCAGCGCCCAGTTCAACGGCAAGCCGGCCTCCGGCCTGGCAGTTAAACTGGCTACCGGTGCCAACGCCCTGGACACCGCCAAGGCCCTGCGCCAGACCATCGCTGACCTGGAACCGTTCTTCCCGCCTGGGGTGAAAGCGGTATTCCCGTATGACACCACCCCGGTGGTCACCGAATCGATCAGTGGCGTTATCCACACCCTGATCGAAGCCGTGGTCCTGGTGTTCCTGGTGATGTACCTGTTCCTGCAGAACTTCCGCGCCACCATCATCACCACCATGACCGTACCGGTTGTGTTGCTGGGTACCTTCGGCATCCTTGCCGCTGCCGGCTTCAGCATCAACACCCTGACCATGTTCGCCATGGTCCTGGCCATCGGCTTGCTGGTGGACGACGCCATCGTCGTGGTGGAGAACGTCGAGCGGGTGATGTCCGAGGAAGGCTTGCCGCCCAAGGAAGCGACCAAGCGCTCGATGGAGCAGATCCAGGGTGCCCTGGTGGGTATCGCCCTGGTGCTGTCGGCGGTACTGCTGCCCATGGCGTTCTTCGGCGGCTCAACGGGTGTGATCTACCGGCAGTTCTCCATCACCATCGTTTCGGCCATGGGCCTGTCGGTGCTGGTGGCGCTCATCTTCACCCCGGCCCTGTGCGCCACCATGCTCAAGCCGCTGAAGAAGGGCGAGCACCATGTGGCCAAGCGCGGCTTCTTTGGTTGGTTCAACCGCAACTTCGACCGCAGCGTAACCGGCTACGAGCGCAGCGTGGGCACCATCCTGCGCAACAAGGTACCGTTCCTGCTGGCCTACGCGCTGATCGTGGTCGGCATGATCTGGCTGTTCGCCCGCATCCCTACCGCGTTCCTGCCGGAAGAAGACCAGGGCGTATTGTTCGCCCAGGTACAGACCCCGGCCGGCTCCAGTGCCGAGCGCACCCAGGTGGTGGTCGACCAGATGCGTGAGTACCTGCTCAGCGAAGAGGCCGACACCGTGGCTTCGGTTTTCACCGTCAACGGCTTCAACTTCGCCGGCCGTGGCCAGAGCTCGGGTATGGCATTCATCATGCTCAAGCCGTGGGATGAACGCTCCAAGGAAAACAGCGTGTTCGCCCTTGCCCAGCGCGCCCAGCAACACTTCTTCACCTTCCGCGATGCGATGGTGTTCGCCTTTGCCCCGCCTGCGGTGCTCGAACTGGGTAACGCCACCGGCTTCGACGTGTTCCTGCAGGACCGCGGCGGTGTCGGCCATGCCAAGCTGATGGAAGCGCGCAACCAGTTCCTGGCCAAGGCCGCGCAGAGCAAGATCCTCAGCGCCGTGCGCCCGAACGGCCTGAACGACGAGCCGCAGTACCAGCTGACCATCGATGACGAGCGTGCCAGCGCCCTGGGCGTGACCATCGCCGACATCAACAACACCCTGTCGATTGCCCTGGGTGCCAGCTACGTCAACGACTTCATCGACCGTGGCCGGGTCAAGAAGGTGTACATCCAGGGCGAGCCGAACGCGCGGATGAGCCCGGAAGACCTGCAGAAGTGGTACGTGCGCAACGGCGCTGGCGAAATGGTGCCGTTCTCCTCCTTCGCCAAAGGCGAATGGACCTACGGTTCGCCGAAGCTGTCGCGTTACAACGGCGTCGAGGCAATGGAAATCCTCGGTGCGCCGGCCCCGGGCTACAGTACCGGTGAAGCCATGGCCGAGGTCGAGCGCATTGCTGGCGAACTGCCAAGCGGCATCGGCTTCTCCTGGACCGGCATGTCCTACGAGGAAAAACTCTCCGGTTCGCAGATGCCGGCACTGTTCGCCCTCTCGGTACTGTTTGTGTTCCTGTGCCTGGCAGCCCTGTACGAAAGCTGGTCGATCCCGATCGCCGTGGTACTGGTAGTACCGCTGGGTATCATCGGTGCCCTGATCGCCACCAGCCTGCGCGGGTTGTCCAACGACGTGTACTTCCTGGTCGGCCTGTTGACCACCATCGGCCTGGCGGCGAAAAACGCCATCCTGATCGTCGAATTCGCCAAGGAACTGCACGAGCAAGGCCGCAGCCTGTACGACGCGGCGATCGAGGCGTGCCGCATGCGTCTGCGCCCGATCATCATGACCTCGCTGGCGTTCATCCTCGGCGTGGTACCGTTGACTATCGCCAGCGGCGCCGGCGCCGGCAGCCAGCATGCCATCGGTACTGGCGTGATCGGCGGCATGATCAGTGCGACCGTGCTGGCTATCTTCTGGGTACCACTGTTCTTCGTCGCAGTGTCGTCACTGTTCGGCAGCAAAGAGCCGGAAAAAGACGCCACCCCTGAAACTCCACGTTATGAGGCTGGGCAATGACCAAGTCTTTGTTGTCCCTGGCAGTAACCGCTTTCATTCTTGGCGGCTGCTCGCTGATCCCTGACTACCAGACCCCGGAATCGCCGGTGGCTGCGCAGTGGCCGCAAGGCCCGGCTTACTCGCCGACGCAGTCGGCGGAGGTTGCCGCCGCCGAACAGGGCTGGCGTCAGTTCTTCCACGACCCGGCCCTGCAGCAGCTGATCCAGACCGCGCTGGTGAACAACCGCGACCTGCGCGTTGCAGCGTTGAACATCGACGCCTACCGTGCGCAGTACCGCATCCAGCGTGCCGACCTGTTCCCTGCGGTTTCGGCCAACGGTAGCGGCAGCCGCCAGCGCGTACCGGCGAACATGTCGCAGACGGGCGAGGCAGGCATCACCAGCCAGTACTCGGCCACCCTGGGCGTCAGCGCCTATGAGCTGGACCTGTTCGGCCGCGTGCGCAGCCTGACCGAGCAGGCCCTGGAAACCTACCTGTCCAGCGAGCAGGCGCGTCGCTCCACGCAGATCAGCCTGGTGGCCAGCGTGGCCAACGCCTACTACACCTGGCAGGCCGACCAGGCGCTGTTCAAGCTGACCGAAGAAACGCTGAAGACCTACGAGGAAAGCTACAACCTCACCCGTCGCAGCAACGAAGTCGGCGTAGCCTCGGCACTCGACGTCAGCCAGGCGCGTACCGCCGTGGAAGGCGCCCGGGTCAAGTACTCGCAGTACCAGCGCCTGGTCGCCCAGGACGTCAACAGCCTGACCGTGCTGCTGGGCACCGGCATTCCCGCCGACCTGGCCAAGCCGCTGGAGCTCAATGCCGACCAACTGGCCGAAGTACCGGCCGGCCTGCCGTCGGACATCCTCCAGCGTCGCCCGGACATCCAGGAAGCCGAGCACCTGCTCAAGGCCGCCAATGCCAACATTGGCGCGGCCCGCGCAGCGTTCTTCCCGAGCATCAGCCTGACCGCCAATGCCGGCAGCCTGAGCCCCGACATGGGCCACCTGTTCTCGGGCGGCCAGGGCACCTGGCTGTTCCAGCCGCAGATCAACCTGCCGATCTTCAACGCCGGCAGCCTGAAGGCCAGCCTGGACTACTCGAAGATCCAGAAGGACATCAACGTCGCCAAGTACGAAAAGACCATCCAGACCGCGTTCCAGGAAGTCTCCGATGGCCTGGCGGCGCGCAAGACCTTCGAAGAGCAACTGCAGGCGCAACGTGACCTGGTGCAGGCGAACCAGGACTACTACCGCCTGGCTGAGCGCCGCTATCGCATCGGTATAGACAGCAACCTGACCTTCCTCGACGCCCAGCGCAACCTGTTCAGCGCCCAGCAGGCACTGATCGGTGACCGCTTGTCGCAGCTGACCAGCGAGGTCAACCTGTACAAGGCGCTTGGCGGTGGCTGGTACGAGCAGACCGGGCAGGCCAACAACCAGCAGGCAGCGGTGGAAGCACCGAAAGGCTGATCAGCCCTGTGATAGCAAAGAGCCCACCTGTAGCGGTGGGCTTTTTGTTTGTCGGTTGTCTGTGCAGGCCTCTTCGCGGGTGAACCCGCTCCCACAATGTTTTGCATCAATGCTGAAGGCTGTGCAGTACCTGTGGGAGCGGGTTTACCCGCGAAGAGGCCAGTGCAGGAGAACAATTAACCAACCAGAACATTCCGTTCGATTATCGCCCGCTTCCGCTTGTGGCGAATTGCCTCACCCCCGCCATACCCCGCAACATCCTCCCACGCAACGTTGCCCCGGTTCATCCCAAAAGACCCGCACCTGCAGGCCGCATCCTGCAGCGTACCGGCTCGCCCATAAAAACAAGAGATCCACGACAGATGAGCACTTTGCAACCCGCACGTCAGCTGCTGCCCGGCCTGTTGGCCATGTCCTGCGCACTCCCCGTGTTCGCCGCCGACCAAGGTGGTTTCCTGGAGGACGCCAAGGCCACCCTCAACCTGCGAAACTTCTACATCAACCGCAACTTCGTCGACCCGGCCCACCCGCAGGCCAAGGCCGAAGAGTGGACGCAGAGCTTTATCCTCGACGCCCGCTCCGGCTTTACCCAAGGCACCATCGGTTTCGGCGTGGACGTACTGGGCCTGTATTCGGTCAAGCTCGATGGCGGCAAAGGCACCACCAATACTCACCTGCTACCGGTGCACGACGATGGCCGCCCCGCCGATGACTTCGGCCGCCTGGGCGTGGCACTGAAAGCCAAGCTGTCCGAAACCGAGCTGAAAGTGGGCGAGTGGATGCCGGTACTGCCGATCCTGCGCTCGGACGATGGCCGCTCGCTGCCGCAGACCTTCCGCGGCGGCCAGCTGACCTCGAAGGAAATCGCCGGCCTGACCCTGTACGCCGGCCAGTTCCGCGGCAACAGCCCGCGCAACGACGCCAGCATGGAAGACATGTCGATGAACGGCAAGGCAGCGTTCACCTCCGACCGTTTCAACTTTGGCGGCGGCGAATACACCTTCAACGACAAGCGCACCATGATCGGCCTGTGGAATGCCCAGCTCAAGGATATCTACCGCCAGCAGTACCTCAACCTGGTGCACAGCCAACCCCTGGGCGACTGGACCCTGGGCGCCAACCTGGGCTACTTCATCGGCAAGGAAGACGGCGCCGAACGCGCTGGCGAACTGGACAACCGCACCGCCTCGGCCATGCTCTCGGCACGCTATCAGGGCCACACCTTCTACGTCGGCCTGCAGAAAGTCAGCGGCGACGACGCCTGGATGCGGGTGAACGGCACCAGTGGCGGCACCCTGGCAAACGACAGCTACAACTCCAGCTTCGACAACGCCAAGGAGCGCTCCTGGCAGGTGCGCCATGACTTCAACTTCGCCACCGTCGGCGTGCCAGGCCTGACCTTGATGAACCGCTACATCAAGGGTGACAACGTGACCGCAGGCGGTGTGGACGATGGCAAGGAATGGGCGCGGGAAACCGAGTTGGCCTATGTGGTGCAGTCGGGCAGCTTCAAGGACCTGTCGGTGAAGTGGCGCAACTCCACCATGCGCCGGGACTTCAGCACCAACTCATTCGATGAGAACCGGTTGATCGTGAGTTACCCGCTGAATCTGCTTTGAATTCTTCGCGGGCACGCCCGCTCCCACGAGGACCACACCAGCCTTGAAACCTGTGCGGTCCCTGTGGGAGATCACCCAGCCCTTCCGGGCTGCGCTGTCGCGCAGCAAACATGAGGCGCATGACTTCAGATCTGTGGCAGCGCTGACATTTTGAAAAAGAAAAGGCGGCTGGCCTATTAGGGCCAGC